>CAYRXJ010000069.1:4958-7572 GCA_964428235.1 uncultured Candidatus Bathyarchaeia archaeon
TGGAGGCACAAAGGTTAGCTTTCCACTTGGAGGAAAGAGAACACCCCAAACAGAAACGACTGCGAGAACTGTTCTAAGCCGAGATGCGAACGAACAAGGACTCGAAGGTGAGCGTGTTCACTCAATACCGAGATACTGTTGAGAATCTAGTTGAGCGGTTGAATAAACTCGCGGGAGTTTCCGCGGTCCGGTTTGTTGGACAGGTCACTCGAGATGCGGACGATGTTGGTCTGAGCCAGAGCGAGCAAGCTCAGATACTCGAGGAATTTCGAAATGGCCGGTACAACATTCTGGTGACTACCAGCATAGGCGAAGAGGGGCTCCATGTTCCGGATGTCGATCACGTGATCTTCTATGAGGCGGTTCCGTCAGAGATCCGTCTTATCCAACGCAGAGGACGCACCGGCAGAACGCGTCAGGGGAAAATGACGGTTCTAATGTCGGAGGGAACGATCGACGAGGCTGACTATCGCACGAGTCAAAGGAGGGAGGAGCAGATGCATCGCTTTCTGCAGACTGTTAAGAAAAAAGGGGCTCGCCTGCCCGGGAAGACAAAGCGAACCCTTGACGATTGGTCAAGCAATTCGGACAATTAGGGATAACGCTGTCTAATTGAAAACCTGGTCTTCAACCAATTCTGGTCTGTGGTATGAGCGACTCTTCGCTCAATTCGGCCTTTCGCTTTGGGCCGGAACCCTTCTGGTCGTTTTTCTTCCAACTCTCACTCTTTCACTTCTGGGCTCTTACAGCTATGCAGTAAAGACGGATTTCACAGGCGAAATCTCGCTTGGGATTCCGCTATTACTCGCCAACATCGTGTACATTCTTGTATCTGCAAGGTTCATTCGACGTCGTGTCGTAGGTCTCGGAGATTACGCGGTATCTATGGGAGCTGAAGAGTCCGAGACTCAAACGAATTTCCTTAGTGATTTTCGACCGGTGATAGCGACTTGGATATCGCTACTCTTGATCAGCGTGTTTGTCTTGGAGCCGATCTTCAACCCGAGCTATACTCTTCTTCAGGATATCTTGAGGGAGTTGCTCTATAGTTACCTGCGTCTATTTCAGGCAACGTTCCTTTGGGTTTTCCTCTCATCAATGGTAGCGATCTATCGGATGGGACGACTGCAAATGCGTCTGAAGATTTTCACGGAAGACCGGACCCTGGGCTTGAAGCCATTCGCAACTACATCGCTTCATCTCATCGCTATCTACGTCATTGCTATTCTCTTGACTTTTCCTTTGTTTATTTTTCCAAACTTCGCGGTAGAACTGAGTCTGACCATTTTTCTCGTTCCGGGCTTGCTCTTCTTCTTGGTACCACTCTTCGGACTGCACAAGAAAATGCGAAAGGCCAGACTTGAGAAGTCAACCCTCATTGGATTTCGACACAGCCGCGTAATGAACGAGGTGGAAGCTGTTGGAGATGGACCCTTGAGCGAGGGACTCGTGAACGAACTTCTAGCTATTGATGCTATCAAGCGAGAAATTCATCAAATGCACGATTGGCCTTTTGACATCGGAACTGTCGCGCGGCTCGCGGGGGTCCTGGGCGCTCCACTTGTTGCCGCGGTCGTGGCAGCCTACTTCATTCGGCTGTTTGGTTTCTGATCATCAGCTGCCCCAGAAGAAGCTACTAAATACCCTTAGGGGGATGCCGAGACCAATATGATCGAGAAAAGAAGTCCCAGCTGGCTTCGAGTCTTAGAGATTCTTGCCGGCATTCTTGTTGTACTCGTGGCGTTCGCTGTCATTGCTGATTCAGGTTTCGCGGTCACGGTTCTTGCCTACACTATCGGCATCGGTCTATTCATTGTTGGACTTTCCAGAATTGTCGCGGGTACTTTTGGTAGATATTTTGCGTCGTGGTTCCGAGAAGTAAACCTCGCGGGCGGCCTAATCGCTTTGGTTCTGGGCGTAGTTGTGCTCCTCAACCCAGCGCTTGCAATTACTTTGCTTACTATAGTGGTCGCTTTTGCTGTGCTTGTCGTTGGAATAATCGAAGTTGTAATTGCTAGCTTTGCAAAGCACCCACCTGTTTGGGTGCGCGGTATAATAGGGGCTGTTGGCGGGTTGACCGTCATTCTTTCGGTGTTCATGTTTCTCGACTCGTCCCTAGGACAGTTTGGCTTGGCAGTGATAATGACGATCGTTCTCGTTGCAATTGGAGCACGGGATATTGCTCATGGACTAACTGGACACCGGCCTGTTAAGATCGATACGGCAACCGGTACTAAGGTCTGAATCGTCTGGGTCTGCAGTAAGCGCTTGAGTTCCTGCCCTGAATTCTTAGACCCACTTAGAAGTGGGTTGTTCGAATCTTAGGTATCCTTGTCCCGGACAGAGTCAGGATAAGTCCAACGATGAGAAGAAACAACCCTGAGACCATGTACGTGTTCGCTGATATCGTTGCCCCGTTGTAGGCGACTCTCTCGTTTATGACGTACAAGCTTTCAGCGGTTATCCCTAGAAGGACGAATACTGCCCCGATGAAAACCATGAACTTCCTCATTCTGAGACGACCACGAGTTGCAATAGGCTAACATGACACTTAAGCACTGTTTAACCCAAGCTAAGCGGCCACACGGAACGAATCATTCGGCCGCTTCTCTCT
>CAYRXJ010000070.1:0-7543 GCA_964428235.1 uncultured Candidatus Bathyarchaeia archaeon
ACCTTGTTACGACTTCTCCCCCCTTGCTTAGCTTAGGTTCGAGGCAACCAATATGGCTGCACCTCACCAAAACCAGACTCGGGTGGAGCGACGGGCGGTGTGTGCAAGGAGCAGGGACGTATTCACCGCGCGATGATGACACGCGGTTACTAGGGATTCCATGTTCACGAGGGCGGGTTGCAGCCCTCGATCCCAACTGAGGCTGGGTTTGGGGATTGCCTTCCCCTTTCGGGGTCGGAGCCCATTGTCCCAGCCATTGCAGCTCGCGTGTGGCCCAGGGGATCCGGGGCATACTGACCTGCCGTGGCCCGTTCCTTCCTCCCCCTTAGCGGAGGCAGTCCCCCTAGTGTGCCTGCACTCCCGAAGGAGTACGATGGCAACTAAGGGCGCGGGTCTCGTTCGTTTTCTCACTTAAGAGAACACCTCACGGCACGAACTGGCGACGGCCATGCACCTCCTCTCAGCTAGTCCGGTAAGACCTTCAATCTGACCTTCATCCAGCTGTCGCCCCTGGTAAGGTTCCCGGTGTTGACTCCAATTAAACCGCAAGCTTCACCCCTTGTGGTGCTCCCCCGCCAATTCCTTTAAGTGAACTGTCCCGCCGAGAAATTTGCGACTAGTCGAAATTTTTCCCGGTCGAGAATTCAGCCTTGCGGCCGTACTCCCCAGGTGGCAGGCTTAATGGCTTCCCTGCGGCACTAGGACGGGCCGTACCCGTCCTAACACCTAGCCTGCATCGTTTACAGCTGGGACTACCGGGGTATCTAATCCCGTTCGCTCCCCCAGCTTTCGTCCCTCACCGTCGGGCGCGTTTTAGTCGGCCGCCTTCGCCACTGGTGGTCCTCCCGGGATTATAAGACTGCGACCCGAAAATTGTTTCGGTTTTCGCCCCTACCCCGGGACTACCGCCGACCTCCCCCGCCCCCAAGCCAGAGAGTATTCCCCGCAGGCCAACGATTGGATCGTTGGATTTTACGGAGAACTTTTCCAGCCGGCTACGGACGCTTTAGACCCAATAATCGTCCCAACCACTCGAGGAGCTGGTATTACCGCGGCGGCTGACACCAGACTTGCCCTCCCCTTATTCTCCCGGCTGGTTAGACCGGGTAAAAGCCTTCCTCAGCGGATGGCACTCGGGATGACCCTGTCACGCTTTCGCGCATTGCAGAGGTTTCGCGCCTGCTGCGCCCCGTAGGGCCTGGGCCCTTGTTTCAGTGCCCATCTCCGGGCTCCCGCTCTCACGGCCCGTACCGGTTATAGGCTTGGTGAGCCGTTGCCTCACCAACGACCTGATCGGTTGCGGCCCCATCCTCCGGCAGCGTTATGAAGCATGACCATAACGCCTTTTCGACCGAGATCCATTCCAGGGTTCTTGGTCTATCTTGTATTAGCCTCAGTTTCCCGAGGTTGTCCGGGTCCAGAGGGTAGGTTAGCCACATGTTACTGAGCCGTACGCCACGGCCTCATCGTGGCTAGAGGTCGTGCGACTCGCATGGCTTAGTCTCATCCTGATAGCAGTTGGGTCCGCCAGGATCAAGCGGAGTCTGACGGACAATTATCTTCGGTTTATACGGACGCTTTCGTTACACAGGAATCGGCTGGAGTTTAGCAGGTGGCTACGAGCCTGTCTTGGACCGAAACTTGCCGGAATCGTGTTGATTCTCGGGTTTTTTGGGTCCGCATGTCGTTTCGCCCATGGTGGAGGTCAATCGGTCATTCACAGGCGTATCGCCATAAGCGTCGGATTGACGCCGCCGCCGGGACCGTGGGCTTATTTCTCGACCTGCTATTGCTACCAAACGTGTTCACAGGCTGCATAGTCGATTTAAACATTTAGCTAGATTTTAGGCGAGAAATACTCTAGTTCGATCACGGAAAGATCAGAAGATCTGGCCAAGGAATACTTCTCTAGTGGCTCGCGGTTTAGAGAGAGAAATGTTGAGCCCCATTTGAAAATCGAGAGGATCTTTTCCGCATATTCTGTATATCCAGTCAGAAACAATGCCGCGGCGATAGCCTCTGCAGTGCTGAGTCTTCCCTGAAGCCCATAACTTATCGGATTACCAGCAAGAAGTATGGGCAGCCGTCTGTTTTCGCCGCGAATGCTACGATCAAAAATATTCTCGGAGAGGTTCCAAGAACAATCGATCCCGACTATTCCGTTTTTTTCGACGAGATTATGATCTTCGTTGGAGAGAGTCTTGCTGGCTGTCGGGTTGAGAACAATGGCCTTCGAGGGTATCTGCTCTAGCAATCTTAGATCTCTTGCGAGACGGAACTTTCGGAGGCGTGCGCTGGTGCATTTCCTCGGATCGTCCTGGTGGTAGTCGTAGATCATGACCCTTGGAAATGTTGGATTGGGCACATTGCTATTTACTCGAATGTTCAGAAAAGGTTTCACCTCGAGTCCTGCTTATTCAAACGCTAGTGCGGAACGAGGTTGTAAGGTGGAAATTTCCGGGGGAGGACTCCTGCGTCGCTCAAGATTTTTTTTCTACGCAATCCCCGGGTATTTTCCGACCTCTCACTGTCTTGCTTGGAGAGTGGGCGAGTCTAGTTGATCAGGAGCGATAGTCAGCACGGATGGCTCTGCAAAAACTTGACCTCTCTCACGTAGAATCTAGCGGTGCGTTCACACCTACCAGATTCGAGATCCGGGCATAGAATGTGCGATCTGATCTCCGGAGTTTGGTTGGTCTTCCATGCGGAGGCGGGCGAAACTAATCAGATCGGCGGGGCGGTGCTGATGACTATTCCTTGCGGCGTCATCTCGTAGTAGTAACCGCGAGATGGAACCTGTGTCTTGCCTAGTTTCACCAATCTCAAGGTTCCTCCTCGGCTTATTCCCTCCGGGGTCTTTCTCCGCTCTAACTCCAGGACCACATCTGCAAAATTCACCATAGCATTCTCTATCGACTCGTCCAAAACTTTCGTATGAAGCGTTGCGACACCAATGGCTTTCGCGAATCTCGTTGCATATTTCAGGACTTGGCCGAACTGGAAGACTCTCTTGGCCTCGACCATCAGGAAGAAGGGTGTTAGACTGTCCATGATAACGAACTGTTTCTTGCCGAGATGTTTCAGGGTGAAGGATCGCCCCTGGGCCACAAGATCGGAAAACTTGAAAGTGCTGTCAACAATTTTTTCTGGTTCTTCTACCGGATATGCTTCAGCGAGGCGTTCGACGCCTAAGGCGAATATGTCGATGAAGGCGAGGCGTCCGTCTTCTTCGTACTTCTGGACGTTTATTCCGTAGGAACCTACTCCTTCGCGGACGTCTTCTGCGCTCTCGTCTATGGCGTAGTATAGTACGCGCCAGTCTTTCTCGAGCATGTTGACTGCGAGCTGGCGGACGAGAGATGATTTCCCGCTGCCGACTGCGCCTACGAGTCCGACGGCGCTGGGTCGGGGGAGGCCACCGGCCAATAGATCATCAAGAACCTTGATGCCGGTCGGCTCCATGTTCGTCACGCTTCGAGAGCCTCCGGGTTGTGCGTTTGATTTAAGCGGATTGTACCTTTCATCTGGAGATTAGTTGTAATCAGTTGTGTCAATAGATTTTCAACGACCTGTCTGGTCCTATTAGGAAACGATACCACTTGGTCTCGTGTGCGCCGCGGTAGCTGTACACCCGGATGAACCGTCGTAGTTCTCCGTCCATCTCGTCAAGCTTCATATCGATCACGCCGTCGAAGCTTGATCGGACTTCGTTGTAGAACGCGTTACTGTGCATTCCTAGTTCGAAAGAGTAACAGCCAATGTCGCCGTGCTTCTTCATCCTCGCAAGGTGGGATTTCAGGAATCTTGTGCAGATCTCCTCGGTGTTGTACGAAAGCAGAGAGGATATTGAGTCAAAAACTACGAAGGCACGATCTCCCACCGCGTCTGAAGCGCTTGAAAGAACGACGCTGATCGATGCGATGTCGGACGCGTTGTCTATCTGGAATCTTTCGAGAGATCTTTCGCCAAGAAGCCAAGAATACATGTCAACATAGACTATACGATCAGTCATAGACTGAGGTAAGCCCCAGGCCCTGACCTGTTCTTTGATCAGTTGGACTGGGCTGTTGGTAACCACATAGAGACATTTCATGCCACCTTCAATGGCCTCTCGGAGCAGACACTGACTCATAGTTGTCTTTCCCGCTCCTGGGGGAGCGAGTAGTGCAAAGTTCAGTCCCATTGTTACTGGGGTTATGACGAGCCCTTTGAGGAGATCGAAGGAGAGTTCTTTGTTGGCGACGATGCTCTTCAATGGGTCTTCCTCGCATGCGCGTGCGTTGTGTGGACATGGTTTTCCCATTCGCGTTTTTCGACTCTAGAATGTAGGCTAGTCCTGGATACTAGGAGGGCCCAGATGTAGGCGACTAGGACGATTACGATCGCTGTCGTCGATAGGCTCGAGAGAACGAGGGTTGTGAGGACGAATGTTATCGCGTAGAAGTAGCCGAGTGTGTGAGCTCCCTCAAGGTGCTCGGAGTCCTTGGCCTTGTGCATCCTATAGAAGACGTATGATAGTAGCGGAAGGAGCGCGAGGCTTGCAAGATAGATTGGACTGATTAGACCAAGCGTGACTAGCGAGACGAGAAGGAGGTACGGTGTGAAGAGAAGCGCGCCGGTGAAGACGACCGCGTTGTTGATGTTCTTGAAAATGGTCGCTGAGGTCCGGACGCCAGCTTTCTTGTCGCCGGTGTAGTCGGGCAAATTCTTGACTGTTCCATAGGTGAACATGAAGTAGGTGACGAGCCAGAGCATCGGGCTCGCCAGGTCTGGTGTCTGGTTGACGCTGATTCCTCCGAGGAATGGGAGAGCGAGGGCGCAGGAGAATGAGAGAAGGGCGGAAAGCGGATGGGACTTGAACCTCAAGGGTTTTGCAGAATAGAAGACCGAGTTGAGGACTCCCAGGACTAGAATTACAGAGAAGAGTGGAGAGAGGAAGATCGAAAGCGCAAGAGCAGAACCATAGAGGGCTAGAGACGTTACTTCAATTCCCTTGTCACCGATCGCACTGAGCCAGAACGCTCGGGCAGGTTGATTGATCGCATCTTCTTTCCGGTCAGCAAACGCGTTTACAATGTTAGTCGCTGCGGTTACCAGCGAAGCGATTGCAACACCGATCGCGATCGCGAAAGGGTTTGCACCCCCTGTGAGGAAGTATCCTAGGATGAAACTTGTCGAGGCGAAGATCCAGGTACGAGGACCTGATAAACGAAAGAGGATGAGAAGGTAATGTGGATTAATCTGAAGTGCACTAAGAACTTGCGGAGTGGGAGATTGTTGTGGCTCGTAGAGTTTGGTATGTGTTTTCTTGGCCACGCTCTCTCCACCATGACAGCAACCATTGCCGGGCCTTGAGAGATTCCTCGTGGCTCGACGTTATGGTGGACGATGATACGGGTCTAAGCTGGCCGTTACCAGTGACGACAGTAACAGGTAACAACACAGTTCAAGATAGCGCTCTAGCGTGGTAGAGCCGAAGCGATTTATACCATGTTCAAACTATCGGCTTCAAAATCGAGGATAGAGAAATAATGCCAATGGTTGACAGAACCCCAACGGGAATTCCGGGCTTAGACGAGATATTGACTGGCGGCTTCCCACGCGGACGAGTCATACTGCTGGTCGGAGGGCCTGGAACTGGAAAGACAATCCTAACCTCTCAGTTCTTGATGAACGGGATCAAAATGTACGGTGAAAACGGAGCCTTTGTTAGTCTGGATGAGACCAAGGCACACTTTTTCCGTGAGATGAACCTGTTCGGATGGAAATTCGAGGACCTTGAGAAAGGCAAAAAGTTCGCGTTCATCAATGCCTCACCATTGCGCCACATGCCGGGTGAAGTCAAAATTGGCAGAACCAGTATCGGTCGAAAGGACTTTTCGATCCTCTCGTTGATCGAGGGAATCAAGACTCATACTGAGCTGATCAACGCCAAGCGTATCGTTGTCGACCCGGTGACTTCGCTGATCTTCCAGTACCCGGAAATGACCGAGCGAAGAACAGCCATTCTCGACCTTGTCGATGCTCTCGTGAAGACCGGAGCTACTTGTCTCATGACAACTGAGCTGCGGGCTTTCGGCTCAACGGTGGAGCGTGCAGTTCAGCTTGAGGAGTATCTCGCGCACGGTGTGATGATCCTCTCCAATGCGAAGGTGGGCAAGACCTACAACCGCGTCATGCAAGTGGAGAAGATGAGAGAGACACCCATCGACATGCAGCCACGCCCCTACAAGATCTCGAACAGTGGAATCGAGGTCTTTCCGAAGGAAACCATCTTCGTAGACTAGACCTCCCCGATAGTAGCCTCCCGTCTCGTTTTTTGTTGGCGGGAGAACCATTTCCTTTTTCCTTCGTCGCTACGATAGCTATCGTGATCTAGGACCAGGATTTCTCGAATCTAGTCACGATGAAAATCGCATACAGATGAGAGGACGAGAGTTACCTAACGCTTAAGTGAATTCTAGGAGGTCGGTATCTTTCGAATCCAATGGATAGCCCCAGGCCGGGACACTGGAGCGGGCTTTCACTAATGGTAGGTGGCCTGATCCTTGTTCTGCACTATCTGACTCATCCGCTTGGAGAGAATTCGTACTACATCCAGCAGTGGATCTGGATCCCAGCGCACTTGATCGGTGCTGTCGCATGGATTTTCATCGTGTTCGGCACGTTCGGCTTCTACAACCAGTATTCAAGAACGCTCGGCAACCTTGGAAAGCTTGGGTACATTCTTGCAATACTTGGTGGAGTTATGCGCCCGGGAGAACTGATATTCCTCGGGTCGATTGCGGGACCAATTATTGCGTCCCAGACACCGGCACTTCTGGATCCCGGTGGTGCGCTCTACTTGCCGCTCTTGCTAGCTGTTGGAATTGCAACGTTCGTGTATGGTATAGGATATCTCTTGATCGCGATTCCGGTTCTGCGCGCCCAGGTTGTTCCGAAAGGATGGACTTGGCTGGTCGTGTTTTCCATTCTTCTGGCCATTGTCACGCTAGTCGCATACGTTCTAGGAGCAGGTGTTTTCGCGTTGGGGACCGTGGCAGGAGTGATCTTTTCGTTCGGTCTGACAGGCTGGGGGTACTCTCTATGGTCCGGCTGGACTCCAGTGAATCAAGCGAAAACGCAGGCTTGAATGATTCTTTCTCTGACAGCATTATTCCGCGTTTGATCTTGACGTGAGATGCCGGAAGAAGCGGCGGATCTGTCGGGTGGTTGCGCCGGATTCAGGCCTTGCCTGGTTGAACATCGCCTCAAAATCGTCATGATACTGTCGGGCGAGCTTTGTGTCCGTCGCGAATGTTGCGTTCTCGAAGTTCTTTAGTTCTGATTGTTCGTTGTAGTTGTAGCTTCCCCACTGGACTGTCTTGCCATCGATGACTAGATACTTGCTGTGCATCAAGCCCTTGGAGGGACCCAACAGTCGGATTTCGGTCCCGGCTTTTTCGAGCTCATCATGAACCGCTGCTTGTTCTGCTCGTGTCTCGGACCGGTCTAGGACAATAGAGACTTTGACTCCTCTTTTGACGGCTTCAAGAAGGGCTTT
>CAYRXJ010000071.1:0-3284 GCA_964428235.1 uncultured Candidatus Bathyarchaeia archaeon
TCGCTAATCAGGCGGCTGCCAGGAATAACCGTACTAATGGTCGTCCAGTGCATCGTCCTGGGCTTTCCGGGAATCAACCAGACAGTCCAAGGAATATCTTTCGCTATTGCCAGCTTCGTTATCCTTGCTGTCGGGCTTGTTGTTGCTTTTGTGGTCTTGAAGTATGGCACTATGCTTGCCAGCGCAATAGCTGACACGTACAAGTCCTACAAGGCATTGGCACCTGTATTGGCTTGGATCTTCCAGCTGATGGCACTCTACATCCTCTACACAGTCAGTAAGACAATGGTCAGCAGCTTCTTCACAAGCGCACCATGGGCATACCCACTGATATTCCTCGCACTAGCCCTCATACCCACACTCAAAGTAGTCGTAGCCGTAGTACACGCCTTCGAGGGCCAGAACACCAACAAACAATCGATATCTAGAAACCAGTACTAGAAAGCGAAGAAGCATCAGTCATCAGATTTGAAGATCCAACCTCCAATATTTTCTCTCTTATCTAATCTGCATCATACTAGGAACATGACATATTGTCCCGCACAAGAAGACGCACAGTAAAACCTCCGGGGTTCAGAGGGAAATTCTACCAACCACCAAAGACGAAAGCGGGCGGTCCTCGCAAATGCGCGAGATGCGGAAGAATCACTCCGGTCTCTCGTCACGGTTTGTGTCCCGATTGCAAGAAAATCCTAGGAAAATGGGTGTAGCGATTTCGATATTCTGCCAGTTTTAGTTTCATCGACCTCTGGGGTGATCTAGGAAAGCCGGAAATAGGCCGGTTAATGCTTGAACAACGCGCCTCGTTATGTCACAGGAAAAAAAGCTCCGATTCAGGATTAAGACACGCGACCAAGAGATCGAGCTCGAGGGAGACTTTGAGTATGTTCGGGACAAGTTCGAGAATCTTGTCGAGAACATTCAGTTCAAGCAGGCAGTTGTTCAGAGTGCGGCGGCGGAACCTATTCAGACGATGGAGTCCTCAGAACCCTCGGACCTGCTGAAGGGCATTGTCCAGTACAGCGGAGAGGGACGACCCTACTTGACAGTCCCAGCGGACTCTCTGTCAGCGAAAGAAGCGCTAGCACTCGTTCTCTACGCCACCCATCCAAAGACCTTCGGAGACGACGAACTAAGCACCCTCCTCGGTTCCTCATGGAAGACCACAAGCGGAGCAGTTGTGAGAGCACGCGCAAGCGAGCTCAAACGCGAAGGAAAACTGATCGCAGAGAAAGGCTCCTACGTACTATCAGGCGCCGGGGTCCAATGGGTAGCTGTAGAGGTCATACCAGGACTCAAGAAAGCAATCCCGTGAAGGCGGACTCTCTTTCTCAATTGATCAGGCTTAACTGAGCAGCCCTCCAGCTAGGCTCGGCATTTTGCAGGTACAAGATCCCGCGAACCTGTCAGGTTTGAAAGGAATGCGTCTGCTGACGGAAGAGGACTACCAGAGGTTTAGGGCTGATAAGAAGAGTGTAAGGATCGGGAATATCGAGGTGGAAATTGGAGGGTCTAAACGAGTCAAAGAGCTTGGGCCTCCGAAAGAATACAAGTCTGAGGAATTCACTGTCTGGAGCTTTCCAAGCCGAGGCGACTGGGCCACACACACTGGAAACTACAGGGGCAATTGGAGCCCGTACATTCCAAGAAATCTAATCACCAAATACTCCAAGACCGGAGAACTCGTTCTTGACCAGATGTGCGGAAGCGGCACAACTCTAGTTGAAAGCAAACTGCTCGGTCGAGATGCGATCGGAATGGATGTCAACCCAGAAGCGGTAATGGTTGCCCGAGACCGATTGAGTTTCGACTCGAACACCCTAGAAGGAAACCAACAATCGGGAATCCGCACTTATGTTGGAGACGCCAGAAATCTCGACCTAATAGAAGACGAGACAATTGATCTTGTGGCGACCCATCCACCGTATGCCGGCGTCATTACATATGGTGCGAAGCGGGTCCCGGAGGATGTGTCGCAACTAAAGCTTCCAGCATTCGTCGAGGCCATGCGAAGAATAGCAGCAGAGTCATACCGCGTATTGAAGGAGAATCATTACTGTGGAGTCATGATCGGAGATACGCGAAAGGGACGACACTATATCCCAATCTCCCTTGGTGTGCTACAGTCATTTCTCAGCGTAGGATTCATTCTGAAAGAAGACATCATCAAGATTCAGCACAAGACGATGATGACGCGTCAGAGGTGGCGCGGGCACAACTACGACTTCTACAAGATAGCTCACGAACACTTGTACGTCTTCAGGAAGCCAGGAAAAGACGAGAAGACTTCTGCTCTAAAGTATAGCAAGAAATGGTGGTAGCCTCTAGTCTGACGGGACTGTGGGCCCGGTGACAGATCAAGCCGTATTTTCGTATTGTTTGTTGCGGTAAAGCAGGTAGCCGCTTGTCAGGCTAAGACCCGTGAAGATTATTGCGGCTGAGAAGAAGACTGCTTCGACGCCGCCTAGGTCGTCCGATATTCCAGCTAGGAGTAGGCCTACTGCTATTCCGATGCTGAGCATGAGGCTGTAGAGTCCCATGGCTGATCCTCGGAACTCCTTGGTGGCCTTGTCGCCGATGTACGCCAGAATAGAGGGAACCAACGCCGAGCCCATGAAGAAGAGGAATCCTGCAACGAGGACTATTGGTCCAACCATATTGTAAGAATCAAGAAATGGTGTCCCTGGAGGAATATTGATCAGTGGTGTGAATATTGTTGGAAGAATCAGCAGGAAGCCTATCTCTCCCACCACTCCGATCAGCATGGTCTTGGTCCGGCCGATCTTGTCAGACAGTCGACCAAACAGAATCGCTCCAGCTCCTAAAGCCAGGAGAACTAGCAGAATGATAGGCCAGGCCTGAGCAAGATCCGACTTGCCCATGCGATAGGCGAGTCGGGGCAAGAAGATGTAGAACCCGAGGACTACGGTGAGGGAGAACCAGACTGGAAGAATCGCGGCAACATCTCCCGTGAGGGTGTCGAACATTTGCCGGAGACTCCTGTGTCCCGTTGGGACGTGCGCCGGCTCTCGAAGGATAAGAAACACAACGAGCGTCGAAGCTCCCAAGATCATTGAAACAACTAAGAAACTTGCCCCGAGATCGCTGGCAAACACGTTGGTGAAGGCAACGCCGAGAGCGATTCCAACGCCATAGCCTCCCAGATTAGCGAGATCAAAGCCTCCCATGCCAACACCGCGGTTCGTCGTGACGGTTAGATCGGTTATCATCGTCAGAGAGGCGACTGCGACCATGGCTGCGCCTAGCCCTTCGATCCCGTGAGC
>CAYRXJ010000071.1:3384-7530 GCA_964428235.1 uncultured Candidatus Bathyarchaeia archaeon
CGGGTCAAGAACACTGCGATGTAGAGGATGGAGAGGGTCTCAATTTTGGCTAGCAACCTGTGGCTTGTAGAGAATCCTTTGGGCTGAGTGCTGTCTGTCAACTGGGCTGGCACGTTTTCTCGTGGGTTGCTGAGACTCCACGGGCGATGCCTGTTAAGACCTTTGATACCTGATTGATCTCTTCTCGAAAGCTTAATTCTGGTCTAGGAATCCGTGAGGATTTGCCGAGGCCTGCCGAGGTAGCTCAGCCTGTTCCTCCCTTGAAAGAGGAGGCGAAGGAGAGCACCCGGCTGAAGATGGAAACATCTGACACCGGGCTGACGGTCCAATATCCAAGACCGGCCCAGTCGCAGGTTCAAATCCTGCCCTCGGCACCAAAGGACAACCTCACGGTGCCGTATAGACTCGGCAAGCGCGGTCTTGGGTAGAGCTACCTAGTAGGTCCTCCACTCAGAGAGCAAGAAAAGATGTCCTCCGAAAACTTTGTAGTCGCTAACAATCTCGTCTATGACCAAGTGTGATTGTTGCGACAGATTGGACTGATGTAAAGGACGAGAGAAGTGAAGAAGAAACCCGATCGCCCCGTAGTTTGCTACTGCACGACACTTGGAAAGCTTTCGACGTTCCTACGGTAAGCGTAGTACGGAAGGTTCGCTCGCCCAATTCTCACTGCCATCTGGACCTTTTCTTCTCCTCGGATTCCAATCAGTTGATTGAAGTCTGTTCGTAACTGGTTCATTTCCGGAAATTCCTGGAGGACTTGACTGTATGGATGCAGGTATAGATTCAACTTAGTCGCCATTAGCCCTACTCTCGCATAGGCTCGTCCACTCCTTATCCAATCGAGCTGACTGTTAGTCGGGGTCTTGAGGAACACAAGCCCTGGTGAACTCTCGATTCCCTTCTTGAACGAGCTAAGGTAGGTGTTAATCGACCTCTCGCTATGCCAACGGCTAGGGTCGCCATTTCGTAGGTACCACTCCATGAATCGTTTCCGTAGGCCTTCAACGCCAGTTTGCGGGGCGCTAAGCCCATCTCTCATTTCGGCCCTCTGCTTCTCGTTGAATCTGAACCAGATTCTGCTCTCTTCGTATGTACGATGGGTCCTGCACTCGACCTCCATCGCCTTGTAAAATATGTCTAGGAATGGTCTCATCTCAGCGCCGTCGTTCATCGAAATCATGGTCACGGAGTCGTCATCGTAGGATTTCTTCAGCGATGAGAGTTCTGCATCTGAAACTGCCTCGGTCCCATGGTAGACCTTCCGATTAGTCTGTCGCGGCAAAACATAGTCGAGCAGTTCGTCTTTCCCTGAGCCAGGTGCTTTCTTGAGTGAGATATTGGCCACCGGCATCTTTCCCACTTCACTCTGTCCATAGTTCCCCTCCGGGAAATAGTCGATCACCGAATCATAGGCCATTCCCGTGACTCCGATAGCCAGCGTTTCAAGAAAACACCCACATCCGATGTGAATTTGCCGATAAGACGGGTCGGTTGCGGGAAGCAATCTCTTCTCATCCACATACAGAAGCGTTTGCGAGTCAGAGAGATGCCTGAATTTCCAAGCCTGAGTGTTGTGAGGATTTGGAGCGTTGACGCCGATTGCAATCGCGCGATTGATAGGACTGCCAGAGCCATCCACTTGGGGTCTCTTCAGGAGAAAGTCTGTTCGATTCAGCAAGAAGGGTTAGTGTGTACGGCTTCATTTCTTATTATCTTTGGTCGAAGTCCAGCCCCCTTCAAGCAGGATGACGGATCGAGTCCCCTAACTGTCATGTCTTGGCGAAACCATCCCGCTTCACAGGACGACAGAGTCTGACATGCAGACTGACATCGCGGTCGGCGCGGAGTAACTCTTCCTACCTTGAGCATCTTTCCAAAGTTACACCAACATGGCCTGAGTCCTAACGCTAATGACAAGCATAGAAAACGTTCGAGAGCGTTGGATCCATGAGATTCTCCTGAAGTCCCGCCCTCGGCACCAATCACCCAACAGATGGTTGTCGTTACTGGACAGCCGCTATTTCTCCAAGTCCGCATAAGAACTGTCTGGGTGTTGTATCCGATACTGAGCCCTCGCCAAAATCAACCTAGTGCCGGGGTCCATGCTATCCAAGTCATCTTGACCAAGGAGGCGAAACTCGTAGGGTAACTCAACCAGAATTAGCGGTGTCCCACAGCCAAAGCAGATCGATACGTCACCAACTTGTGGACTGGAATCATCTCCGGCGACTGCATGGGCACCAAAAATCTTTCCGCACTTGGGACACTGACCCGTGATTCTCACAACCCTATCTTTGGCGATATAGCGGACTATGCATTCTCCCTGTATTTTTGTTTGAAAACGCTTTCCCTGACTTAAGGAGTATGGAAATATTCCCTGCCGTTACACATTTTCGTAAAAAGAACAGTGATACTTGAACAGATTAAGAGAAAAACTGTGGGAGAAAATGGGGGCGCGTCGAAATCATTATCCCAGACACTCCTGTATCGAAGATAATCATTACCAAGCAGGTTCGGGAAGATCTTGCAATTTCAACAGACCGTTTTGAAGAGGCGTATGGTCCGTCATCTCGACAGTAAACCCATACCGAAACACGTCCTGGATCGCACACTGCAACTCGCGCAATACGCTCCAAGCGCCGGTTTTAGCCAGGGAGTGGCCTATGTTGTCGTCAAAGATCCCGCTCTTCGAAAGAAGGTTGCGAAGGTTCAGGGCGAGGAGAGCTATGTTTCAGGTGGATTCCACAGGTTCATCTCCCAGGCTCCAGTTGTTATCGTTGTATGCGTTAGCGAACAGATCTACCATCGAAGATACCAGGAGAAGGACAAGTTGAATCGTCGCGGAAAAGAGATCAAGTGGCCCACTCCTTACTGGTTCTTTGATGCAGGCGCATCATCGATGATAATCCTCCTGGCAGCTGTCGACGCGGGATACGCCGCTACTTTCGCCGGAGTCTTCGACATCCCCAAGATGAGAAAACTGCTTAAGATCCCCAAAGAGTTCCACCCTGTCGGAACAATCTCGATCGGAAAACCCCTACCAGACAAGAAATCAGGATCCCTGAAACGCGGAAGACGACCCGCCAACCAGGTCGTCCATCGCGAAAAATGGTAAGGCTACAGCAGTTCTTTGTATCTGAAACAATCAGTTGTGTGATCATTTACCATTCCGACGGCTTGCATGAACGCGTAACATATTGTTGAGCCCACGAACCGGAAACCCCTCTTACGCAGGTCTTTGCTTAAGGCATCAGATTCAGAGGTTACGCCCGGAACTTCACGAAGCAATTTGAACGAGTGTTTGATGGGTTTCCCTCCGACGAATGCCCATACATAACTATCGAATGATCCGAGTTCTCCTCGAACCTCAAGGAATTTTTTCGCGTTAGTAACAGTCGAGTCGATCTTCAGGCGGTTTCGAATGATACCTGGGTTGTCCAACAGACGCTCTACGTCACTCTTATCGTACATGGCAATTTTCTGAAAATCGAACCGATTCAACGCTTTACGGTAGTTCGATCTTTTGCGGAGAACTGTCTGCCAACTAAGACCTGCCTGTGCCCCCTCTAGGGTAAGAAACTCGAAGAGAGCCCGGTCATTGTGAACTGGAACGCCCCACTCCTTGTCATGATAGGCTAGCATTAGCGGGTCATCGCCAAAGCCCGACCAAGCACATCTCTTCATCACAAATCGTCCCGACATCAAATTGGACTTTTTGATTTGAGGACTGAAAGCACCGCACCTTCAAAAGATGACCAAGCGCTAGATTCCGGGTCAATTACTTCAAAATGCCCCACGCGTTCGAGCCTGTGAAGCTCAACATGCTCGCCCAGCGCATTGGCTCTTGCCGCAAAGAGGTCAGATTGGGAGATCGGGACTACTTCGTCATCAATCCCATGGATCAGAATGTGTTGTGCTCCTGTAGGAAGGAGTTCGATTGGATTGCCTGACTCGTAGCGATCCGGATACAGGTCTGGACTGCCACCCATTAGATTGGTTATTATCCCGTGTCCTAATCGTTGTTTCCATCCAAGTCGCAAGTCGCAGACTCCAGCGAGAGAGATTGCTTTCGAAACTCGATGCGGATGTTCGCTGTAAAGCGGTGACGACTTCTCGACTCGGTGTCTGCCGACAAGCCAGAGA
>CAYRXJ010000072.1:0-7485 GCA_964428235.1 uncultured Candidatus Bathyarchaeia archaeon
CATCGGCTGGTCCTCGATGAAGGCATCGCGAAAGATTTCTCGCTTGACGAATCCCGAACTAGAGAGTTGTTTCAATGCTCTCGAGAGCGTGCGAGGATTCAAGGAGTCACTTTCTCCCATCTGAAGGATGTGGTTGAACCTTCTCGGTCCGTCCAAGAGGTAGGCTGCCACGATCAGGTTCCAAGGAGAACCTGTTCTCTTGATTCCCCTGATTAGCGAACATACTTCTGGTCTACAGGTTGTTGTATGGTCAACTAGTGTCATCGATGGCATCAGGGGATACCATTGTCCGCGCGGATTTATAAGCTTGTCAAAGAATACTAACTAACAAGATGATAGCAAAAGGCACGAGCATTCGGATCCTCGGAATTTCGGGAAGCGGACGAGAAGGATCCTACAACACAAGTTTGTTGAGGGCCGCGAGCGAACTCGTTCCTCCAGAGTCAGTGTTCGAGATAGTCGATGTTTCCCGATTCCCGCTTTACAACGAAGATATTGAGTCGGAGATGCCTGTCGGTGTCAGGGATTTCAAGCAGAAGATCGAGAGAGCGGATGCGGTAGTCTTTGCTACTCCCGAGTACAACTACAGCTTATCGGCCGTGTTGAAGAACGCGATCGAATGGGGAAACAGACCCAACAACTCATGGGCAGGAAAACCCGCCGCAATTATCAGCGCTTCAATCTCTCTGAGAGGAGGAGTGAGAGCGCAAATGCAACTCAGACAGATCTTGGTTGATCTCGACATGCATCCAATAAACAGGCCGCAGCTACTCCTTGCGCAGGCAAACGGAAAATTCGACGAGAACCTACGATTGACCGATGAAACTGCTCGCCGAACGTTACGAGAGCTACTTGCCGCCCTGGTTGTTTGGACAAGCAGATTGAAGGAAAAGAATTCCGAGATCCCAGTCTTGAAACACCGCTAGTCCACGCATATTGCTGGACCAAATCGAGCCTAAAATCGGGCCGGCCTGGCCGGGTGTTTCACGTTTGCAAACTCGAGGGCTTCTTTAGCGATGGAGAGGAGTCTTGCGTTGTTCTTTGTCTTGATTACAACCCATTCTTTCATTAATCGCCCGTTTCCACGCGGGTCCCATTGCTTTTCCTCTCCAAGTTCGACAAGCTGCTTGACCCTTTCTTTGGGGAGCTTGGCGACAAGATCTCCTTTTCTCGAGAGGGTTATGAAGATCTTTCCGTTCGCCCACAGGGCAGAAGAGCCGAACCCTTTCTTTTGCGACTGAGACACTTTCGGATTCTTGAGAAGAGTCTCAACAATTACGGCATAAAGGGAAAGGGCTTCCTCTTCGTTTGATCGCATAGCTGAATACAAGCTCTCCTGCTTTTTCTTGAGCACTCCTCAACAAGGACCAGAAAAAATCATGAACGGGGTCGAATCGCCCTTTCTCTCTCCATGGGAATTTTGACCGATTGCCCATTGTCGAAATCTTAAACAACCTTTCCGGGAGTCCAGAGCCAGGACTTCCGCGAGAAGACTTTGACAGAAGATATCGAGGAACTATTGTTCAACCTCGCTAGCCATGATAGGCTACAGCTTCTCAGGTCTATCAGCGCCGAAAAACAGCGATTGACAAGTCTTGCCAAAGTGATCAATGCCTCAAACCAAGAGTGTTCCCGTCATCTTGCTCGACTCAGCGAGTCAGGCTATGTAAGAAAAGACTCTGCCGGTCTCTTTGAGACCACGAGTCTAGGAAGAGCGATTCTCCGAGTTTTCCCGAGCATGCGATTTCTTCTCGAGCATAAGAACTACTTTCTCTCACATGACTTGTCTTCGCTTCCGCTGAGCTTCGCAGAACGAATTGGAGAACTCTCGACAGGATCGCTCGTTAGCCATTTCAATATCGTCCTTGAACACATCAAGAAAGTCATCATCGAAGGCAAAGAGTATGTGTGGCTGATAGCTGACCAGCCGATTATCCCGACCCCAGCGTTAGGTGGAGCCTTCTCATCACGAAGTCTCCCGGTCAAGCTGATCCTCAAACAGGGATACGATCTCAATACCTTCAAAGACGCGAAACCGGTTTTGCCCGAAAGGTTCCAGATATCAACCCTGGGAACTGTATCTGTGGCGATGGCGATCAACGAAAAACTCGCAGGCATATGTTTTCCGGGCCAAGAGGGAACTCTTGACTTTGGGGTTGGCTTCGCCGGGTCAGATTCTCAATTTCGCGGTTGGTGCTCAGACCTCTTTGATTACTACTGGACCCGTGCCGAACCAGCTCGCTTCGCCTAGTCTTGTCAGTACCGATGGTGAAGTCTTCCGGTTTTTGTTGAGGAGGGATAATCTAGAGCCCGCGCTCCAAGTTCATTCATGAACGCAAGATCTGATGATAAAACAGGAGTGGGCGCATACGCCCAGCTCTACGTCTATCGAATCCCAAAGAAGAACCATGGAGCAATGATGAATCTCCAGAGCGAGATTTCCAGCATGTGGAAAGGGCATGGAATCTTGGGATCTGAAATATTCCAGTTGACCGAAGCGGAGACCTTCAAAGGTTTCACAAACCTCTCCGAAACGATCGCGGTGAAACCTGATGAGGAGACGTGGATCGAGATACAACATTTTCGAGATCGCGAACACCGGGACGCTATCGTGGATAAGATCCGAAAGGACTCGAAGGCGGGTCCTCTCTTCGGTAGATTTTACGAGCTAGTGAGTCTTGGAAAGAACAGCATTATGGCCGATTTCAACAAGCTGAGCCTGTGAAACATGTAGCAAGCGGGAGACCCTGTAGCTCGAAGTAGTTCTAGGCTTCGTAGAGTTTCTGGACGATTTCTTGGGCTTCTGGCCGGGTGAATATCTCGTTCAAGACTCGGGGTGTCTTGTCTTCGAAGACGTCTTTGGCGTACCATTTGGACCCATATGCGATAAGCCGTAGAAGTATTGGAAGAGCGTCCCGCCCTTTGTCGGTCAGGGTCCATCTCACCACTACCGGATCATCCATCTTCTGGATGATGCCGTCTTTTTCCAGTTCTTTGAGGCGCATGGAGAGTACTCTAGGTGTCAGGCCGGGGATGGATTCGAGTAAGTGGTTGAAGCGGTCTACTCTTCTGAATCCGATATCTCTGAGCAGGAGCATCGTCCATTTGCGCCCGAAGACGCCCATGCTTGCCTTGATCGGGCATGATTGGAATTTCACGTCTGGCCGTAGGACTCCCTTCAGGATAGGTGGGATGTCTTTCTGAGGCTTGTTATGTTGCAATTCTCGTCCACTATACCTTTGCTCCCTGGCGTGCTCTTAAGGTGTGCTATTCATTGTATACTGACTGACTATACTAAGTATATTTATATAGTATACAATGTATAGTACCAAACTCAAGGAGTAATCCAACATGATAAACCCGGCCACTATGCAGGACTCGGCAAAGATCAACGGTAAGCAGCTACTGACACTGTTGGTCTGCTGCCTCTCAATATCCGTAATAGTAATCGACTTCACAATAGTAAACAACGCCCTGCCATCGATACAAGCGACCTTCCCGGGGGTCTCCGTCAAAGACCTCGAATGGATAACTAGCCTCTACGGGCTAGTGTTTGGATCCCTGCTCCTAACGTGGGGGAAACTAGGAGACGAGTTCGGCAGAAAACGGATCTTGACCGGAGGGGTTGCGATATTCGTGGTCGGGTCCGTGATCGACGGGTTCTCCGCGAACCTCACACAGATGCTGATTGGCAGGACAATCCAAGGATTTGGAGCGGCCATGGCATCTCCATCAACGCTTTCGATTCTCTCGACAACCTTCACAGGCAAAGCTCGGAGCATGGCTTTCGGATTATGGGGCGCGGTCGCAGGCGCCGCCGGAGTGATTGGGCCTTTGCTCGGAGGCTACTTCACAACCTATGTGACCTGGAGATGGTCATTCCTCATCAACGTGCCCCTAGGGGCAGTCACACTCATAGCCGCCTGGTATGCGATCAGGGAATCGAGATTCAAAGATCCAAAATATTCGACGGACTATCTTGGAGTAACACTCGTTACCCTCGGGCTTGCAAGCCTTCTTTTCGGATTCATCGAGGCCCAGACATACGGCTGGATAACCCCGAACGACACCTTCACGATTGGAGCCTATAGCTGGCCCTTTTCGAGCATCTCGTTACCGGCTGCCTGTTTCGCTTTTGGCGCCTTATTCCTCACCGGGTTCACACTTGCCGAGCTTAGAAGAGCAAAGACTGGCAAGGTCCCGCTTTTCGACTTTAGCCTCTTGAAGTACAAAGCATTCCGCTATGGACTGTTCACGGTGGGAATTGTCGCAGTTGGAGAATTCGCGACGATTTTCATCTATACGATTTATTTCCAGATAGGACGAGGACTAGCACCGATCAACAGCGCGCTAAACCTCGCGCCGTTCGCGCTTGCCGTATTCGTCTTCTCACCAATTGCCGGCAGATTCTCATCAAAGTTTGGAACACGAAGAATCGTGACCACTGGCATGATCCTGGAGTCAGTGGCGCTTTTCACCTTGTTTCTAGTAACCGGCGACTCCACGCCACTTTACTATTTCACACCGATATTCATCCTGTTCGGAGCCGGGTTCGGACTGTCATTGCCCCAGATCACCAACATAGTCTTGGCCAGTGTTCCGTTCCAGAAGGCAGGACAAGCTAGCGCTGCTAACAACACCATCAGACAGATCAGTGCTGCATTCGGAGTTGCGGTCCTTGGTGCGGTGATGGTGGCGCAGATTTCAACTGTTGGTCACGCGGACATCGCTGTTGCGAATCTCCCAGTTCAGATGAAGAACAGTCTTGGACAACTGCTCAGCTCAGGACTCTCAGGTGGGGTTACGCCGAGCCTTCCTCTAAATGTCAGCTCTGCGAATCTGGGAACAATTCACTCTATCATCACAGACTCGATTACACAGGGGGTCAAATGGGCAGCGCTTACTGCAGGAATTTTCGTTTCGTTTGGGGCATTAAGTTCGTTCCTAATCCCAAGTCCCAAACAAATCGTGAAACAGGAGACAAGAGTTGCTGCAATTACGGTGACAAGATCACGATCGGCCAACCTGACACGAGTCGCGCTTCTCGCGGAGTTCGCTCTGATCGAGATCCTCCTATTCGGTCTCTCAGCTGATTATTCAGCGAACCAGTACATGCAAGAATGGTTCAGCCAGAATGCCTGGCCTCTAGGACTCTTGCTCGGAGACTTTCTTGCTCCCGTCCTGGGAGCCACTGCCGGAGTCTTGGGCTATACCGCTTATAGACTGTCAAAAAGAGAAGTTCAGAAAGAAGAACTGGTCGAGAAGATCCCTCAACTGGCTGTTGCGGCCTAATCTTCGCGCGGGAGCTCCTATTCTCGAAGAAAGGCGGATCCAAGTTTGGGCGAGAATGGGAATTTCCGTGTTTTTGCAGTTCTTTCGCACTGGTTGTGGACGGGGACGTAGGTCCCTGAGATAGGCTGTTCTTTCAAGTGCCACTCGTCTCCGTCAACTATTTCCCTGCTGCAGATTCTGCACAGTCGCTCGCTCATGTTGGAGAATTGGCGACTCTCTTGTTGATAGATCATAGAGCGAGACGATTAGACGTGTGTAATCCAAGTTGCCTTGGTATAGAAGGGATTCTTTGTCTTGCTTGAGACAGCTAGATGAACGATAAGATAATACTCAGCGATGGAAGGGTGCTGCGGACTCTCAATGACCGGCGCGTTTCTTGGCTAGCACAAACCAGTCGTCATCACGCGCCTACTATGAGCGGTTCTTGGTCGGAGTGGTTCTAGTATTGCTGGTAGGTCTCGGGCCATTCCCTGTCAAGTCTGCATCATCCACAAACGTCCAGTTTAGCTTCGCGTTTGGCGGGGACACTGGCCAGTATGGTTCGAGCTATGGGACTGCGGTAAACGGCACCGGGAGCTTCTTCGACACCGCTGCTAGTCTTCAGGCTCTGCCTCCCGGCCTGAGCTTTTTTGTTGATGATGGGGACATCAGCTATAATGGGACTTCTAACGGTTTTCCGCCAACGGGAAACGAGGTCCTCTGGTGTAACTTTGTAAAAACAAACATCCAGGCAAATCTCGGGTCCAACTTCCCTTGGATACAGGTTGTCGGGAACCACGAAGATGGAAATTCACCGTTTGCCCGAGATGGTTACATCGACGCTTTTACCGCGCCCAACTGTCTCCCGAAACCCACTGGGATCGATTTTGTTCCCTCCACAGTTGGCTGTCCTGACGCCTCGCTGCTTACTGGTTGTTATGGCCGCGAGGGCTACTGGGACTATCCGCCCGCGAGTCCTGTTGCCCGTTTCATCATGATCGCTGGGGCGGAGAAGGTGGGGGTGGGGAACGTTACGACCGCGTATAGTTATTGTCCGCTGAATGTTTGTGGTAATCTGAATTTTGATAGACGATGGTCATGGCTGAAGACTACGATTGATTCTGCTAAGGCACAGGGCGAGTGGGTTGTGGTCTTTGATCACAAGCCCTGCCTATCGCCAGATACAGCAACAGCGTGCGAGGGAAATGGAACATTCAACAATCACAACCCCGGCGCGCAGAAATGGAACCTCTTCTTCTCGGAAGGAGTGGACCTTGTCATCAATGGACACGCGCACGTCTACGCTCGATCGAACCAGCTGTCCTGCGACGGGCCCTCTGAGCCATGGACAAGTCTGCCTAGCAATGTCACTTACTCATCGTCTTGTGTCGTGAACAATGGATCAAGCAATGTCTACACGAGGGGGCATGGTTTGATCAACGTGATCAATGGTGTGTTCAGCCAGATCGACGGGCAGTTGAACTTCACTCGACCGGATATTCAGTACTTTGCGAATGCCATGTCGGCTAGAGTGACGCCGACAGTAAGCCCGAGCGATTGCTGCTGGATCAATGGCTCCGCGATCGATATGAACTCAGGAATAGGATTTGGAGAAGTCACGGTTAGCGCAACCAGTCTATCTTACAACTGGCACATGAGTCTCGAGACCCACTTTATTGGTCATAAGGCACCTGTGTTTTCGGACTCGTTCACGATCCAGAATCCGCCGCCCAGCCAGACAGCATCTCAGACTGGTTCTATCTTGCAGTTCATTCAGGATCATCTGATGGTGATCGGAGCGGCAGCCGTAATTATCGGAATGGTTGTAGTCATTGGGGCGGTTAGATTATCGAGAAATCGATCAAAGAGGGTCTCGCAGGTCAGAAGCGGATCGAGAATTTCGTCTGTCTGGTCGTTGCGTCCTGGCTAGATCGGGGCTATCCCAATTTCTGATAGAGGACGAAGTAGGCTACGGCCATGAATGTGAAGCTGAGGAGCATTCCGAATCCGAGGAATCCGTACGCCATGTTTGGACGGTACGCGTTCCGAGTGCTCATGAACATCATGAACAATCCGACTGTTCCGAGAGAATAGAGAAGGGCGACAAAGACTCCTTCGGCTGGGGTCTGGTTGTTGATGTCGTGGGGGTAGACGAAGCCTAGTCCCTGGGCGACGTTGAGGAGGCTGACACTTGTTCCGGCGCCAACCAGGATG
>CAYRXJ010000073.1:0-2330 GCA_964428235.1 uncultured Candidatus Bathyarchaeia archaeon
TGATCTCGAACTTTGTTCTTTGCTTCAGAAGGTTTGTTCAAATCTGTTGGGTTATACCCAGGGGTAGCGTATGGCTTTGCGAAGAAAAAATGAGAAGGATGGCACTGTTCGGAACAGCGATGGCCCTAGTGCTCACACTCGCCATCGTCGTACCAGCATACGCAGTCTCTCCAATGGCGGACAAAGACCATCACAGAATAGCGCCACCAATCTCGAAGGGCATGACCCTGACCATAACAGGATCAGGAACAGCCTTCCAGATCGGAAACCAGTCCAAGACCGCCAGCGCAACCATTAGCCTGAAGGCGACCGTCGAGAGAGTCCCGTTCGGCCGCGCCCTGTTCAACTTTACGGGTGGAACATTGACGGTCGGCTCTGACACGTTCGCTGTAACCGGTGGACATGGAATAATGAGCTTCCACAGCCACAAAATGGTCTTGCACCTCACACTCAAAGACAGCAGCGGCAAGCAAGTGCACCTGATCCTCATCGGAAGGGACGCTCACGTACCTTCACCGTTCAACGCTGGAAGCAGCTTCACCGTGCACTTCGCAAAGCACCAGAGCAAGCTAGCACACATGTGGTTCCTGGACATCAGCGCGACCGTTACAGGAAACTAGGGACAAATCGCATAAACCACCCTTCACCCTTTCTTTTTCTTCCTAACATGGGAAAAAAATCATGAACATTGAACCAAAATCTCTAGTCATCGGCGCAGTAATCGGGTTCGTAATCGGGATAATACTCGGAATTCTGATAGAAGCCACGACACTATATTTCTAGAGTGCGACAGTTCGAGAAGCCTAGAGAATCGTTCCGATGTAGAATACTGCGACCGCGAGAATCCCCGCTCCTGGCAGGGTTACTAGCCAGGGCAAGAGCATTGTTCTCAGGGTTGATTTGATCACGCTCTTGCGTCCACCGATTCCTGCGCTTGAGCCGTTATGCACCTGAGTCGTCGACATTGGGGCGCCGAGTATTGCTCCAGCCGATACCACTATAGCGGTCGCGGCGTTCGCCTTCGACCTTTGAACATGATCCAATGAACCATGTGGACCGATGGCTGTAACGACCACCCTGTGTCCGAGAGCGAGAGACCCGAGAAGGACGGCTACCGCGATTATGGAATAGGGGACCCAGGTCTGTTCTGAGGGATAGGCGAGAAGGAAGAATGCTCCTAGCGCAGCCATCTTGGGCGCATCATTGATGCCCCTGGCGAACGCGGTCGCGGCTCCAGTTAACCAGTGAACAATCTTTGTTGATCTTGTTGGTGGCTTGGGTTGCTGTGGCCCCTTCTTTTTCGTCACTCGGTCCAGAGCATAGATTCCGACCAGCGCTGCGATGGGTCCGCCGGCTAATGGCAGCACGACTCTGACCAGGAGAAAGCTCCAGTGAATCTGTGAGGTCCCGTACAGGTATATCCCTAGTATCACGATTCCTCCGACGATCGCGTGGGTGGAGGAGACTGGTAGTCTGACTATTGTTCCGAGAAGGATCCAGAGTGCAGCGCCTGATACCGCGGCGAGAACGAAAGTCAGTTCCGGTGTGGGAAAGAGAAAGCTCTGGGGAGTGAAAGCTTGCAAGAGTCTTCCGGAGATTATAATTGCCGCTAAGCTTCCGAGGCCAGTGAAGAATCCGCCCCAGACCAGGGGTCTGCGTCTTATTGGAACGCCTGAGGGTCCAGGCATCTCGAGAGAGACGACGCTCTTCCCTGCGTCGTTGGCTCCGTTGGCGAAGGCGAGAACGAAAAGACCAATGAGGCCTAGTTCTTCAATGAGCGATATCATGTGTTTCTTCTCGTCTTTCCTGCGAGTGCTTATGTGAGACCTTTCACGGTACGCGATCTAGGGACTAATAGCAGTGATCTATCAGCTCAGAATATACGAGATCTTCGACAACAACAAGGCCGCGTTTCACGACCGGTTCCGGGATCATGCTTCGCGGATCATGAAATCCTACGGTTTCAACATCATCGGGACATGGGAGACAAAGACCGAGAAACGAACAGAGTTCGTCTATCTTCTAGAATGGCCTGACGAGAAGACTATGAAACACGCATGGGACCAGTTCAGATCAAATGAAGAATGGAAAGAGATCAAGCGGGTAACAAATTCTAAGCATGGAGAGCTTGTCGGCGAGATCCATGATCGCACGCTTACTCCGACAAAATACGGTCCTTCAATACACTCGATCGTGGTTCATCAGTAGCGCGGAACAGCGTCCTGGTTCTCCTGGACTCTCGGTTGAGATAATCCCCCTAGTTCTTTCAATCGATTGATCCTCTCTTGATCGTTGGCTACGCGAGGATCTTTCACGAGTTCCTTGTAGGC
>CAYRXJ010000073.1:2430-7480 GCA_964428235.1 uncultured Candidatus Bathyarchaeia archaeon
AACATCAAGTGTGCTTCTTCGAACTGTTTTCGCTCGAAATAGGTCCAGCCAAGGTTGTTGTAGAGACTGCCCTTCCACTTCCTAGCCTTCTCATCACTCGACTGCTCTGCAAGATCGAGTGCTTTCAGATTCCATCGCAGGCTCTTCTCGCCTGACTCGACTATCGCCAGCATGTGGGCCGCATCCACAGCGTTAGGATCATCTTTGATCTTCAGCGCAAGCTCGTACGCGTCCTGAAACAACGGCCAGGAAACGTCCTTGTTGCCTGACGAGTTGAACACTCGGCCACGCTCGAGAAGATATCGAACCCGTGTCTTGTCATCCGCGTCTTTCGTCAGGGAGACCTCTACTCTGTCAAGGGTCTTGTGAGCATCGTCGAACTTGCGCTGTAATCCCTCTGCCCTCGCGATCTGGGTTAGGAGCTGCGAGAAGTAGGAAATGTCTCTCGAGTCGAGAGCTGCTGGGAGCAGATCGCGGAATTTTTTCTCGCTTATGTTTGGGTGGTCGTAGTCCCATAGGCTGTCGAAGTCTGGAAGACTGTCTTTCCGCGATCCACTGGATGCTGCGATAGGCCGCCACCCTATGATGGACACGGTGGGAAGAGTTGTAAAATTTTGCTGTCACCCTCAAACCGTGTTTCTTATTATGCCCGGGTACGTTCGCTCACTCGATGACACTCACAGAAACCGAGGAAGTCCCTGAGACAACGATTCGTGTGTTCAAGCAGGGAGACGAGCATGTCTTCTCTGAGCTGTTGCAGCACTGTTTTGGATCAATCGAATATCTCCCGAGAGTGAATCCCGAGATCGCCGGAGCCTATCTCGACCGTGCCGGGTCATTTGTCGCAGAGAAAGACGGAAAACCGATTGGTTGTGTGGGGCTCAGAAACTTTCCGCGCAAGGGCTGGGCTGACATTAGATACCTAGCTGTTAGTTCTCGAGATTCTCGTGAACAACTCGGGCAGACTCTCGTGTCGAAAGTGATGGATTATGCGAGATCAAACAGTATCGAGAGATTGAAAGCGTTCGTACCGATGGTCCAGCCATACGTCGACGTCTACAAGAAAGCAGGGTTTGTGCCTGCGAGAAGATCGCTGCGGATCAGTTGGGACTTGTCCGAGCCCTCAAAGCTTGACAGCGATATAGAGACAAGATTGTTGTCGAAAGAACACGCGAATGAGGCCGCTGATGTTTGGGTCGAGGGTCTTCGTCCCTACTGGGATTACTGGATTGAGGAACAGGGTGGGCCGGAGGATCTCAAGTCTTGGGTCCGGGAATCGGTCGGGGTCGAGAATGGCTGGATAGGAGCCTTCATCGACAAGAGACTCGTTGGGTTAGCGATTTTGCGACCGGACGCTTATGGTAAAGGAGTAGGACGATTCAATGGCGCGTACGTTCTTCCCCAGTATCGGGAAAAACGCGTAGGGTCTGCATTGATGAAAGCGACGATACATGAGGCGCAGCAGCTAGGCCAGAAAAAAATGATCGTGTACACTTTGGGTTTCCTCGATTGTTTCGCGCCGGGGGCTCTGCTCTATCTCAAGTCTGGAGGAAAGATAGACGCGGAGTACCTCCATTTCGAAAGAAAAGAATAGAGCGGGGTTTGGGGAAGTCTGGCTAATCCAGTATCTTGCCGTCTGCGATGAGCCGTGCGCCGTCGATCTCGAGTGTTGCGCGTCTGAGATGTCCTTCTTGGCCGAATATTGTATTGTTGGATCCCCCGATGCCATTGTTGCCGCCGATCGATATCGATACTGTGCCTTGTACCATCCGGTCTGAGAAGAAGCCTATTGGTTCTGCTCTCGGGTTCAGACCTATTGCTAGTCCTCCGATCTGGTCCTTGTCTCCTGTCGCTCCTTCGTAGAGGCCCTTGAACGAATCGAGGTTCGCAGTTGCGCTGTAGTGTGAGAGTCGCCCGTTCTTGAACTCCCAGCGGAGACCTGTTATCATCTTTCCGGCAAGTGCGTTAGGCTGATCGAATTGCACAACTCCCTCTGCTGATTCCTCGTCGGGAGCATGCTCGATCACGCCAGCGGGCAAGCTCTCGAATAATAGTCCCCGGTCGATAACGTTCTGGTCAAGAATCCCGTCGCGAACGTTTGCTGGTCGGCCCTTCAGTTTGAACCTGAGGTCGGTCCCGTTTGGAGAGGTGAGTCTGGCCTCCTTTCCTTTCTATATCTTGTCTGCTAGTTTCTGGCCCGTGATGGAGATCTTGCTGTAATCGACATCAATGCTGTTGTTGGTGATTCTCATCCAGTTTTCATAGTCGAACCCGTATTGTTTGGCCCGTTCTCTGGTTACGAGTCCGTACTGGAGCCCTATGGTCCGGATCTTTCTCTCTGCAGTCTTGTCCGCTATCACTTGTTGTCCGTCGATCCACTTGGCCGATTTCTCGGCAGGAACCCGGGTGTATCCGGAGGGATCCTTTGGACCGCCAATCGCGATGATCGCATCTGCCTGGTCCAGCATTGAAAGGAACGCTTTCGGTGTTCTCTTGAACTGTTCTTCAGGGACACCGCTTAGGTAGGACCAGTAGAAGTCATTCGACATCATAGTTACTGTCGAGACGCCTGACGCCTTCTCAACCTCTAGTGCTAGTTTCCCCGCAAGATCCAGTGTATGGTCCCATGTGTTGATGATGACTTGCTCGTTCGGCTTGACCATCAAGCACTCGTTTACCACCCTCGAAGCGATATCCTTCGACGATTCAGGACGAACAATTTGTTCTGATACTGTCATGATGTTAGAACCTTGACTTGTTAGCCGGGTCCCAGTTACTATTAAACATGCGTTTAATCGTGGTAACGCTTTCTTAATCGGGAAGAAACCACTTTAGCCACCGTTAGAACCGGACTCAGCAGACAAATGAAAGCGTTCCAAGTCATCAAGGACCCCGAAGCCATCGAGCTATTGGGCGATGAGACCCGCCGTCGTGTAATCTACCTCTTGCGGGCGAGAGAGTGGACTATCAGCCAGATGGCCGAAGAGCTCGGTGTAACTCCTCCTGCGATCTATCATCACATCAAGAAACTCCTTGCCGCGGGAATGGTCGAGGTCGCGCGGGAAGAGAGGGTTGAGAATTTTATCGAGATCTACTATCGCGCGACAGCGGAGGTCTTCGAATTCTCATATGGGACCAGGAGTACTCCTGAGTACCTGGAACAACGTCTCAAGGAGTCTTTGCAAGCGCTCCCCAAGATCGGGTTCAACGTGCAGGTCGATGATGCAACGGTCTCAAAGATCGTTGAGGTCCAGAAAAAACTCCAGTCTCTAGGGTCCAACGAAGCCCTCGACGAGAAAGTCCGAGAACTACAAGGCGTCGACTTCGTCGGGAAACAGGAGCTTGCAAGTTACGGTAGAATGCTCGCGATGACCGATCAGGAATCGCAGGAGTGGTTCCGGCTCTACAAAGAGTTCAACAGACTTCTCAAGACACTTATCACTCCAGCGAAACGCGCAGTGAAGAAATAACCCACGGGCTTTAGTAAGCAAGCTATGTTCTGACCGGGGCAAGAAATGCTAGTCCTCCTCTTCATCCTGATAATGTTCCTGGTCTCGATCGCGGCCGGCGCGCTCGGATCCGTGGTCGGGATTGGTGGAGGGCTGATCGTGATCCCGATCCTCACGATCTTTCTCGGCGTCGATATTCATTTTGCGATCGGTGCAAGTATTGTATCAATTATCGCGACTTCAAGCGGGGCCGCGGCGACCTATGTCAAGGACAAGATTACGAATCTGAGAATTGGAATGTTTCTGGAAACAGGAACAACAATTGGCGCGATAGTTGGCGCAGCAATCGCGGCTTATCTCAGCGCTATGATTCTGGAGGCTATCTTCGGGACGATTCTCATAATCAGCCTGGTCCCGATTGTGCGAAAGTTCGGCGAGGAAATTCCTCCCGTGCAAGAGCTCAAGGGACTGGCCCAGAGACTCAACCTCCACGGATCGTATGCTGATGTAAAGAGCGGGAAGACTGAGTACAACGCGACGAGTCCGGGAAAGGGTCTCGCTGGAATGTTGGTGGCGGGTCTTATCTCGGGTCTTCTCGGGATTGGCAGTGGGACGTTCAAGGTCCTCTCGATGGATCTTTGGATGAAGCTCCCGATGAAGGTCTCCACGACAACCTCCAACTTCATGATCGGGGTCACTGCCGCTGCTAGCGCGGGCATCTATTTCGCGCGCGGGGACGTTAACCCGTTGATCACTGCGCCTGTTGCCTTAGGGATACTGATCGGATCATCTGTCGGGACCCGTTTTCTATTGAAGGCAAAGAATAGTGCTGTTCGCAAGATCTTCGCCATTGTACTCGCAGCATCGGCTATCGAGATGATACTCACAGCGCTAGGATTGTAGAAGAGAAGTAGAGAAAATTGAATCTTAGAGATCCTGATTCGATGAACAGGATTCTCGGAGTGGTACTCAGGCTTGGCGTTGTCACTTCTGGCGTGATAATCGCGATTGGAACAGGTTTGTTTCTCGCGAGTCATTCATCTCAGGATACGTCCGCGTTTCTCTCTTACAATCCAAGCATGATTCCTCATGGAAACTTTCCAGTTGATCTCGCAAGCATCGGATCGGGAATCCTCTCGCTCAATGCTTCTTCGATTATCCAGCTCGGATTCTTGGTGTTGCTCGCAACTCCAGTGACTAGAGTAGCGTTCTCATTGTTCCTGTTTGCAGCAGAGAGAGACAAGATGTTCGTCTATCTGACTGGGGCCGTTCTTGCAATTCTTCTCTTCAGCATGCTGATAACACCACTAATCCCGATTTTCAATGCCTGAGAATCCGCACTTGCCTCCCACGAACAAAGGTGCCTCTGACAGGCTCGGCCCTACGGCGGCCAGTTACCGGGACCCGACGCCAATACTGTGGTCGGCGCATTTCTATAAACCGCTCTGACATACGGTCTCGTCAGGTAGATTATCGAGATTACTGATGCTGGGAGTTCCAGTGAATTGCTGGTGAGCAACGCTGATGAAATTCCCAGAGAGGATGCATCGAGAAGAATCGAGGATACGCTTGCGACTATTCCCAAGACCAACGCCCAATAC
>CAYRXJ010000074.1:0-2096 GCA_964428235.1 uncultured Candidatus Bathyarchaeia archaeon
GAAGTCAATGGAAAAAGAGCCATTGTAATCGCCGACCTGCATCTTGGATGGGAAGTAACGCTTGCTCGCCAAGGAATACATGTGCCATCTCAAGTGCCAAGACTGCTGGAGAAATTACGGAAAATACTGGAAGATACTCGTCCCGACCTCCTAATCTTGTTAGGCGATGTGAAACACACAGTCTCAAAGGTTGAATTTGAGGAATGGAAGTTCGTTCCCGAGTTTTTCGATAAGCTAGTCGAGATCATCCCTAGTGTCGAGGTCGTGCCCGGAAACCACGATGGGAACCTGGAACCTCTCACCCCGCCCTCTGTAAAGATCAACAAGTCAAACGGAATGATTCTTTGGGACACTGTTGGCTTGTTTCACGGTCATGCATGGCCCGCACCGCTTCTCCTCGGTTGCAAATATCTCGTAATGGGCCACCTTCATCCCGTCGTCGTGTTCAAAGACCCACTTGGTTTTCGGATCACGAGACAGGCCTGGGTGCGAGCGAAGAGTGAGGGAAAGAAGCTGGCAGAAGGCATATTGAAACGCGAGGATGCAAAGTTCGAAGGAGATCCGGCGGAGGAGGCGCAGAAAAAATTCGGGGTCTCGATCACTGACGCGGACTGCATCATCATGCCATCGTTCAATGATTATCTCGGAGGACAGCCGATTAAAAAGAGTTACCAGGAAGGCTGGACTGAGCTTTTCAAAGAGTACATGGGACCAGTTCTGCGGTCAGGGGCAGTTGACTTCGAGAATGGAGAGGCATACTTGTTTGATGGAACATTTCTGGGGAAAGTACAAGACCTGCGTCGCCTGTCGCAATAGCGATAGACCAGGGACTAATTTTGTTCGCGGGGTGCAAGTCGTGATAGAATCTTGCTCGTGTCGCCACCGTTAAGCTTGGCGATCTCTCTGAGAAGATCATAGTATGAACGCACATGGCGCTTGCCGTCGCGTCCGTGATAGAGGTTCAGATTAGCATACATTGTTGTTACCAGTTCGTGATTGTACATTGGGTACTGGGTGTCGCCAAGCCCGAGCTCGCCTAGCTGTTGGCTGATCGCGCCTTCGCGAAGATCGAGTACTTTGCGACTTTTACGCTGACGGTTTCGGTTCTTTAGGCGTGTTCCTTCGATACGGCAATCGTCGCTGCAGTACTTTTCGGAGAACCAGCCTAGGAATTTGCGTTTGCATACGACGCATGTCTTTAGGACTTTCTTGTCGACGGCCATTATCTTGGAACCGTTTCTCTTCCTGTTTTGTCCCGTGTCTCTCTGTTGTTGGATATATGTTGGAGAGGTCCGAGTATAAAACCCAGATGCCTCTGAAGACTGGGAGCCAGCATGCAAGGTAGAACCACCCTTACTCGTTCCAATCAAGACCCAAGATTTTCGAGACAGATACATTTCATGTTATTGTCTGAAGTAAACGAGTTGGAGATTTGTAATGATAAGAGCTAAAGCAACACCTGAATCTTTCTGGCGCCGAGGGGCTGTCGGCTAGCCAGGTCTAGAGGACGTTGTAATCCTCGATGCGTCCGGAGACGCCGCGTGGCTTGGGAGCGTTGGAAAGCAGCGCTGGGAGCCCACGAAATCGCCGGTTCAAATCCGGCCAGCCCCACCATCGGACTAAGTCAGTTGACAGAGGTATTGTAATAGGAAGGGAGTTTTGGGGGACTTTCTAGACCCAACAATATTGCTTCGGCATTTGTGGCATGGTCGTTTTCTTCATCGGTCAAGTCTAGAAAAATCAAGGTAGATAATTCTGAATTGGTCGATCCGCATCCGATTTTGTAGAACTAGGTATCACCTGGGTTTTCTCTTCTGGCACAGGGATCAATAGAATCAGGAATATACTTCCCCCTACAATGCCTGTGAAGTAGATGTAGATGCACGGCTTCACAAATACTTGCCAATCGACATCCGGTCCGCTTGCAATACCAGCGCTATCACATCCATACGGAGTCTGATAAGTAACAATACCATACGTTACCGCAGAGAAAACAGCTACTGCCAGAAAAAAGAGTGTAAGGTTCCTTCGACTTCTGGGGTTTCTCGTGATCCGCATTTAGGTTGTATGATTCGAAAAGCACATTTATCGATTTA
>CAYRXJ010000074.1:2106-7445 GCA_964428235.1 uncultured Candidatus Bathyarchaeia archaeon
AAACCTAACCTAACGGAACAGCGGGGAAAACAGTTACGCCATGAAAAATAGTGTAAGGCTCCTTCGACTGCTCGGGATTCTTGTGATCCGCATTTAGGTTGTATGAGTCGAAAAAGCGCATTTATCGATTTAGTCTGCAGTTCAAACAGAACGATCTTAGAGCATCTTCGCGACACTCTGAAAATATCGTAATCCTCTCTTTCCATTTAACGCGTGGTCGAGCGCCCGATCGACTGCATCCTTCGGAGTTGGTGCCGCCATAATCTTCACGGTTTTCCGATCATCTAGGTAGCTGTCCGCGATCTTGTCTGCCGTTCCTCCCGTTCCCTTTAGAGCAATTATCGGCTTTCCTTTCTGGTAGGCGACAAGAGCTTCAACAAAGGTCCCCGCTCCTCCTCCTACAACAATTGCTGAATCGGCGGAATAAGCTGTAACGTAGTTTCTTGAGAACCCCATTCCAGTAGGGATGATAATGTCGCAGAAAGGATTCGCATAGCTCATGTCCTCATGTGGGAGGATTCCCACGACCATACCTCCCTTCTCTTTAGCTCCGCGACACGCGGCCTCCATCACTCCACCGAGGCCTCCCGTTACTAGCACCGCTCCTCTAGAGGCTATCTCAGCACCAACCTCTCTCGCGGCAGAATAGGTACTTTCGGGACAATGATCTCCATCGGACCCGATTACGAGAATCTGAATGAGGCGTTTGAAGGTCGTCAGTGGGGTTCTCGACGCTACTCCTCTAAACAATCGCGATCACTCTTGAAACGAAAGGCGGGATAGAAGCGGTCGAGTGGCAAGCTGGCTAAGAGGTTGGCGTAACCCATGCTATAACGAGGAAGGTTTTAATGAGAACCGGCCGAAACCCGCCTTTCCAAATCGAAAAAGGTCCGGTTCATGCCTGAGTTCAAGCCTGGAAAGGTAGCGCGAGTCGCTGGCCCGGTAATCGTCGCCGATGGAATGCTTGGGGCCCAGATGTATGAAGTTGTTAGAGTGGGCGACCAAGGCCTAATTGGAGAGATCATCAAGATAGACGGCGAAAATGCGACTGTCCAGGTTTACGAAGAAACTGCGGGACTTAGACCCGGAGAAAAAGTTGAGAGAACGGGACAGCCTCTCTCAGTTGAACTCGGACCGGGAATACTAGGCCAGATCTATGATGGTATCCAGCGTCCACTGACAGTCCTTTTCGACAAAACAGGCCCGTTTATCCGGCGCGGCCTCGCACCTTCCGCGATCGACCGAGCGAAAAAGTGGCATTTCGTTCCGACAGCTAAGACCGGAACGAGTGTTTCTGGCGGCGATGTTTTGGGCACCGTAAAGGAAACTAGTCTGATCACCCAACGGATTATGGTGCCACCTAATCAGGCAGGAAAAATTCTTTCGATCACTCCTGAGGGCGATTACACTATCAGCGAACCAATTGCTGAGCTGCAAACTCAAAGTGGACCCGTCTCGTTATTCATGATGCAGACGTGGCCTGTGCGAGTTGCCAGGCCATTCAAACAAAAACTTCCCTCGGAGATACCTCTCATTACTGGACAACGGATCATTGACTTTTTCTTCCCAGTTGCCAAGGGCGGAACAGCCGCGATTCCAGGCCCCTTCGGATCTGGAAAGACAGTCATGCAACAAGCCCTCGCGAAATTCGCTGACGCCCAGGTAATCGTTTACGTCGGATGCGGAGAACGCGGAAACGAAATGGCGGAAGTGTTGGAAACTTTTCCGACACTGCTCGACCCGCGCACTGGTCAGCCCCTAATGAACCGAACAACACTCGTTGCAAACACGTCCAACATGCCAATTGCGGCCAGAGAAGCCAGCGTCTACACAGGGATCACAATAGCCGAGTATTTCCGCGACATGGGGTATGACACCGCTTTGATGGCAGACTCCACCAGTAGATGGGCCGAAGCTCTCAGAGAGATTTCTGGTCGTCTCGAAGAAATGCCCGGCGAAGAGGGATACCCTGCGTATCTTGCGTCACGTCTCGCCGACTTTTACGAAAGATCTGGGCGCCTAGAGGTCTTGGGAACCGAGACCAAACAAGGATCCATAAGCGTTATCGGAGCAGTGTCCCCACCCGGAGGCGATTTTTCGGAACCTATCACTCAGAACACACTACGCATCGTGAAGGTATTCTGGGCACTTGACTCTGATCTTGCAAAGAGACGCCACTTTCCAGCCATCAACTGGCTGACCAGTTATTCCCTCTATCTCGACACGCTAGAAACATGGTATCCCAAGGAGGTCGGACCGGAATGGACTGACCTTCGAAAGGTAGCTATGTATCTTCTACAGCGCGACGAAGAACTTCGCGAAATCGTAATGTTAGTCGGCCCCGACGCACTCTCGGAGGGACAACGGGTCATTCTGGAGGCCTCGAAAATGATCAAAGAGGACTTTCTGATGCAGCAATCCTACAATCCCGCCGACAGCTACTGCGACAAGACGAAGACCTACAACATGATCAAAACAATCCTTCACTACTACAACCTTATGCAAAAAGCAGTTGACGAAAACATTCCGCTCCAGAAAGTCTTAGAGTTGCCAGTAAAGAATGATATCAGTCGGATGCGCCTTACCCCCGCCGAAAAATTCACTGACTTCGCACAATCTCTGACCGAGCGTCTGGACCAAGAATTCGCGGAACTGACAAAGCCGATTGTCAAGGCGAAATAGAATGGTCTCGCTTGCCGGCTTAGAGTACAGAACTGTCCGAGAAATTTCGGGCCCACTCCTCTTTGTTGAACGGGTCCGAGGAGTAGGCTATGGCGAGCTTGCCAAAATCAAGACCCCAAGCGGCGAGGAACGACGAGGTCAAGTCCTAGAGGTTGGTGGCGGCGTCGCGGTTGTGCAGATCTTCGAGGGTACCTCAGGGCTAGATGTCTCGTCGACGAGTGTCCGTTTCACCGGTGAAACAGTCAAACTCCCGGTCTCCGAGGACATGCTCGGCAGGATCTTCGACGGTAGCGGCCGGCCAACCGATGGGGGTCCGAGGATTATTCCTGATGATTATCTCGATGTGAATGGAAGCCCAATCAATCCTTTCGCAAGGGAATACCCACGGGAGTTCATTCAGACAGGCGTCTCTGCCATCGACGGGATGAACACCCTCGTTAGGGGACAGAAGCTCCCACTTTTTTCCGCGTCTGGACTTCCTCACAACCAGATCGCAGCTCAGATTGCTCGCCAAGCAAAAGTTCGAGGAACGGAAGAACCCTTCACCACAGTGTTCGCCGCAATGGGAATCACTGCCGACGAGGCCCGATTTTTCAGAGATGATTTCGAAAAACAAGGAGCGTTCGACCATGTGACAATGTTCGTCAACCTCGCAGACGACCCCGCCATTGAACGCATTCTCACACCGAGACTGGCTCTAACAACGGCTGAATACTTTGCCGTTAAGCTTGGAACTCACGTCCTTGTTATTCTAACTGACATGACCAATTACGCGGAGGCTCTGCGAGAGATCTCGGCTGCCAGAGAAGAGGTCCCAGGGCGACGCGGATACCCGGGCTACATGTACACTGATTTGAGTACGATCTATGAACGCGCGGGAAGGCTTCACGGAAGTAAAGGATCCATTACTCAGATGCCGATCCTAACTATGCCTGGGGACGATGTTACTCATCCGATACCGGACCTTACAGGTTACATTACCGAAGGGCAGATCTACATTGATCGGGGCTTGCACAGAAAGGGGATCTATCCACCGATCGACCCGGCTCCTTCTCTTTCTCGTTTGATGAAAGAGGGAATCGGCAAAGGCCGGACACGCGAAGACCACAGAGAAGTCTCTGACCAGCTGTACTATGCATATGCCGAGGGGCGGAGCTTCAGAGACCTTGTAGCGGTCATTGGTGAGGAGGCCCTCTCTGCACGCGACAAGTTGTACCTCGGTTTCGCTGAGAACTTTGAGAGGAAATTCATCAACCAAGGAGTATACGAGAACCGCGACATAGATGCGACTCTCGATCTTGGCTGGAACCTCTTGAGTGTTCTTCCAGAGACCGAGCTGAAACGTATCGACCCCACTACGATCAAGAAGTATCATCCGAAATATCGCGGGAAGAACGCGTAGTGTCTGAGATCGTCGCGGGCGCTCGTCCAACTCGGATGGAGCTTATCGCCCTTCGGCGAAGACGAAGGATTGCCCAGCGCGGAGGAGACTTACTGCGGGAAAAATTAGATGCGCTGATGATCGAGTTTTTCCAGTTCGCTCGCGAAATAACTGCTTTGCGTCAGAAGACCCAGGACTTGCTCTTCCAAGCTTACGAGAAATTTACTGAAGCTCAGATGCTGATGGGATTCACAAGGGTGGAGGAGACATCCTTGACTGTTCAGGATAGGTTTGACGTGGACGCTTCAACAAGAAACGTAATCGGTGTTTCGATACCATATGTTTCTGTGAAACTGAGACAGTTGGAGGGCTTCCCATACTCTATGATCGGAAGCAGTGCTAAGCTCGACGAAGCGGATTCACTGATGACTGAAGCGATAAAGAATGTTGTTGAGCTGTCAGCAGCGGAAGCCGCTATACGAAGGTTGGCAGAAGCAATTTCTGCAACCAAGAGGCGCGTCAATAGTCTAGAGAATATTGTGATTCCGCGAATCGAGAATACGATTCGATATATCGAGATGAGTCTCCAAGAGAGATCGAGGGAGGACTTTTTCAGATTGAAACGGATCAAGACTCGCCTGGAAGAGGAAGAAATGGGAACGACGGCATCTCCCCCTGTCGCAGTTTAATGCTGATTCATTCCTACCAGAATTCACCAAATCCGCATGTCGGAAAACAAAGGGGAGTTGAGGACGAGGTTTGGCGCACTGTCTAGCACAATGGTAGACCGAAGTAAAAGTCTACGATTGAGATATCTATCAGATTAATGATTCCGTCTTGATTGAAGTCCAGTGCGGAGTTCCAGTTGGCAGAGGAAGGTGTTGATCCGTAAGCATGTGCGATAAGGCTGAAGTCGAATATGTCGACTATTCCGTTGTGGTTTAGATCTGCAGCTGCAAACTCGGCGGGGACGCATGGTGTGCCTACTTGGATAACCTGAGTAGTTGTGTATGACTGGATCGCAGTGGAGCTGTCACTGACGACAAGTGTCACCGTATACTTTCCTGCAGTGGAGTGGGTTTGGTTAATGGTAGGTCCGTTTGCGGGGGTGGCGTCAAAATCAGAACTTTGCGAACCGCCTCGTGGCCTAATCGGAGGCACCTCACCATGGCCGAACCGCTCCTTCTCACTTCTGTTCAGATCGCGACCTTCGACGGCAAGCGGCTGCTCACACAGGCCAGCGGCTTCTTCTTTGAGCGCGCCGCACGCTTGTACC
>CAYRXJ010000075.1:0-7219 GCA_964428235.1 uncultured Candidatus Bathyarchaeia archaeon
CTCACCGCCGAGAACCTCGGGGGTATGATAATTGGTCTGATTGTTTCGATCATACTTTTCCAAGGCATCAGCGTGTACTATGTCACAATGCCATTGATTGTGAGGTCATTGGGAATCATCGCCACTTTCATCGGACTTGCTGTCGCGATCTTCGAGAAGAAATTCAAGAATCCTATCAAGCCGACTCGGGATGGACTTCTAGTGGCGTCTGTCGTCGCGGCGATTCTGATGTTCGTGGCTACCTGGTATGTGTTCGGTCCATCCGGAGTGACTCCAGCAGGTACAGCTAACCCAACCTTCGCTGCCTTCGCCTTATACGGCTGCATGGTTTCTGGTCTAGCAGCGGGCTTACTCGTCGTACTTTACACTGAGTACTATACAGGATCTGAAGCGAAGTCCGTAATTACGATCGCTGAAAGGTCCAAGTCTGGTCCTGCCCTAACGATCATGTCAGGAACTGCCGTGGGCATGATTTCGACTGGATTGCCCATTATCACCGTCGCTGTATCTCTACTCATCTCGTTCGGACTGGGAGAACAGTTCGCAAGTCTCGCAGGAATCAGTGACAAATTCTTGGGCGGTGTCTACGGGACGACAATGGCAACCATGGGTATGCTATCGACAGCCGGAATCGTCTTGACTATGGACGGACTCGGACCCATTGTCGACAATGCGGGAGGAATCGCCGAGATGTCAGGCGCGCCAACGGAGGTGAGGGAGAGAATCGAGCCGCTCGATACCTTGGGCAACACGACTAAGGCACTAACAAAGGGGTATGCAATGGGATCTGCCGCTCTAGCGTCTCTCTTGCTCTTCCAAGCGTTTGTTCTAGAGGTCGCACGATATCAGGCGAAGATCATTGACCTGACTACCATCACAAGCGCTCAGGCCAGCGACCTTGGAGCCAAGTTGTCGACCCTCGGAAGCGCTTTGGCCCTCAATAATCCGACTGTGATAATAGGCGCTCTAGTTGGAGCCATGTTGCCTTTCCTATTTTCCGGAACGGCGATCAACGCAGTCAGCGTTGGTTCTTATCGGATGGTTGAAGAGGTCAGAAGGCAACTCAAGGAGATTCCGGGACTCAGAGGAGGTACAGCCAAGCCCGACTACGCGAAGGCAGTGGACATTTCCACAAGGACAGCTTTGCGACTCATGGTTGTTCCGGGAATAATTCCGGTAATCACTCCAATACTCGTAGGAGTGTTTCTAGGCTGGGCGGCTGTAGGCGCGCTTGTAGTTGGTGCCACTCTATCCGCAATACCGTTGGCAATTATGATGATGTGGGGTGGAGCGGCGATGGATAATGCGAAGAAATACGTTGAGGCCGGTCACTTCGGAGGAAAGAATACAGAAACTCACGCTGCCACTGTGGTCGGTGACACGGTCGGGGATCCTTGGAAAGACACCGCTGGGCCAAGTTTGCATATTCTAATCAAGCTGCTAAACACCATCTCTCTGGTCTTCATCCCTCTCTTTCTCGTCTGGCTGATCTCGCTATAGTCGAGGACGGGCGGACATGAGCGCGTCCGCCAAAACCACGATTCTCAGGGCCATTCTCCCGGACGACCGTTCAGTGAAAACAGCGTCCTCCTATGGACACCCTGAGAGTACTGAGACAAAGACGATACCGCTGAGTTCGGGAAAGATGACGACTATGGAGATCGTAGGTCGGATCAAAGAACTCTCCAAGGTCAAGGAAGAGATCCTCCAATCAGTGAGACAGCTGGCGGTCCCGAGGGTCGCGAGAGAAACAAGGAGCAGTTGGCTAAGTTTCGAAGTAGAACTCGAATCTGCAAGACTAGAACTAGCGACAACTCGAACCGATTATCAGGGACTGCAAGAAAAGATGGAGAACCTACAAAGGAAAATCGATGACTGCAAGAAACGGACGGGAACCTTAACAGATCTTTCGCAAACAGGATTCTCCTGGCAACAGCTAGAATCGGAATCAGATGATTTCCAAAGGGTCGTGGGACGGATACCGTCAAAGAAACTTCCATCCGCCCAGAAGGCAATCCAAGCACAGTTCAAAGATCAGGCAATCCTTGCAGTTGGTGCCAAGCAGCATGATGCAGTCTATGTGCTCATGGCTGCACCAAGCGACAAGATCTCCCAACTAGTGCAACTACTCCTACTCAACGACTTCAGTGCCATAGATATCCCCAAGACACCTTCCCTGGACTTTCAATCGGAAATGCGAGCCGAGGACGAAAAGACAAGAGCTCTCGCCAACGACCTGGAGACGCTCAAGCCTCAACTTGAGGCACTTCGAAAGACAACCGGTGAGAGTCTCAATAGACGTCTTGACGAAATCAATGATGCCATTCTTCTTCTAAAGGCAATTCTCAAGCTTGGAGAAGGAACCCAGGCCTTGGGCCTTTTCACGCAACTAGAACGACCCCTCCCCGCGGAAACCCTGAATAGCTTGGCTAGGTTGGGAGTTGTAGAACTGGAGTCTTTTTCTTAGAAGCGCATAATTCGTGAATAATTCGGACCTCGAAGTACAAACTACCCAGAGAGTAAGAGAAGCACTACAAGCTGCGATACAACGCACAGGCAAAGAGGAATTCGCAAAGGCCTCGGGAACCGAGTCGGATCTTATTGACAAAATCCTGACGGGCAGACAAGAATTCGTCGCAGTTGCTATGGTTGCTCTAGCGTGCCAGATCAACAGGAGCCAAAGCGACCCAAATCGTGCAAGAACTAGCATCAGCGAGTGCTTGAAGGGAGCTATCTGGAGACTACCACAAGAACCCATACAGCCAAAAAACGTAGTGATTGATCCCTCAACTCTAAGAGCTCGAAGAGCTCAATTCTTGAAAGCCCAAAAGCGAGCAGGCGGGATTTACGATCCTTCGACACTTCGGATATTGGGATTCAGTGTAAACCTATTCACTTTCGTAATTCTCGGATATTTTCTAGGTGGAATAGTGCTTGGACCAATCTTCGGACTTGGGCAATGCATTGGAGTAGTCGCCTCCTCACCGTGGTTAGTCCCATGCGCGGGGTCTGGAATTGGCCTCGTCTTAGGATTCGTAGCCGGACTTGCCTATACCTACTACTACTTCGTAAAACGACTTTGAAACAAAGACATCATTGCCTAGTCGAACTCTTCCTTTCGACGTTCTCTCCTAACATCTCTCTCTTCGCCCATTTCCTCAGTACTTACAATGTCACGTCGCTCTTCCTTTAGTCCGTCTGCCAATTTCAGTGCGTAGGCCCCCTGACTTCGACCCCGACCGCTACCGACGCTCCATGGACCGAATTCTCGCCATCTTCCCATTCCCAAACCTCCAAGGATTACATTAGCGAGAATCCAGATGCCAAGCGGGAAGAGAAACAGACCAAAAACTGCCGCTATTAGATTGCCGAAACCCCCAGTGAAAAACAAAACCGCGGCCAGAGCTAGAGTCCCAATGCTGGCGAACGATCCAAATATTGTCCATATCTTGCCTCGCCTGCGCACTCGTCTCGAAATCAGTTGTTCCTCTTCCCGTTCCTTGGCTTGAGCACCCAGAATCTCTTCATGGATACTATGTTGTAATGGAAGGGTCCCCGCTAGACTTGTTCCGCAGACCCCGCAAGTGTCGTCGGAGTCGGATCCATATGACCAGCATCCCGGACACTTCTTGAACTGAGTCACTTCCGCTCTAGAAAGTGCCCTCCTCGTAATTCAATCTTTAGTAGGAGTTGCCCAAGAAGAATTTCTAAAAGAACAGTCTCCAGTTGCAGGAACTAGTCCGGGATAGCAATGAGTGAACGGATTTGGTCGGGTTTCATTCCTGCTCCAACCCCGGCAACTATTGCGGCTACGTTCCTTGCCTCGTTCTCCTTCAAGATCAGAAAAGCGAGAACAACGCCCAGAGTGTATGGGAACCCGAGTAGTATTCGCTTGCTGATGTGAGTAGAGTGTTTCCTGAGAGCGACTTCTAGGAATGCGAGAGACTTTGTCTCTTCATATTTCTGCCGAGCGCCGGAGAGAACATTGCGATAATAGGAATTTGACGATGCGATGTCGAGCGCCTGGCTTACGTCTTGCGAGACAAGTAACTGATCCTTTGTCCTGGTATCAAGTTTCCACGATGATGGCACCAGGTGCTCCCGAACGTTAGGGGTCCCGATCAATTTGCTCCTAAGAATGATTACAAGATTTGCCAGATCAATTCCTGCACCGGCAATGGGCATACAGCTTTCGCGGTCGAAGCCTCGAAGCTTTTCTTTCACGTACTTGTAGAATCGTTCCTCTCCCCAGCCCGTAATAATGTCTCGAACTAACGATGCTTTTTCGCCCTCAAGATCGTCGAGTGAGAGGCTCTTGACCCTGTTGGCGAGCGCTCGGTCACCAACCATTCCGATAATCGTTCGAAGGTCATCGAGCGAGTAAAGATGGTGCAGTTCAGCCTCCTTTAGCAGAGCCAGGGGCTGACGTGTCGAAACGTACTCCTCCCAGCTCTTTCCTTGGGCCTTGAACACGACTATCGCGGCAAGATCGTAAGCGTCAAAGCGCCGGCTGTATTCCCGAAGAAATTCTCGCGCAGGTCCTAGGGAAGAGGCGATTAAGCTCTTGACTCCTCGGGCGAAGCCGAGCCGGACTGCTCTTTCGGTCTCTATTGCGGATGAGCCTTCTTTGAGTTCGGAAAGCTCCCTTCCGTAAGGGCCCTCTGCTAGAACACCAAGTATCTCGCTCTGGGTCCGGAATTCTGCGAGAGCGTGGAGCTGCTGCTTTTCGAGGAGCCTCCCCTTTTCTCCCCTTATCTTGGCAATGATGTAATTGTCGCGGACAATGTGCGAGAGTGTCTCGATGCCCACGTCGGGTCGCTGTTACTTCGCTTGTAGGACCAACAGCAGCGCTGTGACCAGGGCGTAGATCGCAAGAGCTTCCGCCAGGATTAGAGTAATTACGGCTCTTGAGAAGATCTCCGGTTTCTCAGCAGTCGCACCAGCAAGCGCGCTTCCGGAGGTGCCTATGCCGAATCCTGCTCCGAGCGCAGCGGCTCCCATTGTGAGCCCGCCCGCGAAGATCCTCACTGCCCCTGCAAGAGAGAGAGTATCAGTAATGTGGAACACCGACAATAGTCCAACCACAAGACCGTAGATTGCAAGTGCTTCGGCGAGAATTGTGGCGATGAAAGTCTTGAACATCACTTCAGGCCGCTCGACTCCAGCTCCGGCAATTGCAGGCCCTGAGATTCCGATTCCCATTCCCGCGCCAATTGCAGAGAGAAGGACGCTAAGTCCGCCGCCAAGACCGGCCCAAAATGTAGGGCATAAGGTAACAGACGTTAGGGTACCGCAGTCAACCACTTGTTCACACAGTCCAAACTGTAGGTTCTCGGTAAGGCGCGAATGACGATCCTGATCCTTCATAAAACTTGCTAAACCACTCAACCCAGTGAAGCCTCAGAGTCTGCACGAAAACGATCAATCCCTCCAATATCATCACGAGCAAGTTCCCTGCGACCGCACCAGCTATTCCGAAGGATGTGAAGAACGCGAATTTGATCGCAAAGTCTGCAAGGTTCAGGGCCCATATTCGAAGATACGAAAGAGTATTGGAGCCGGCGCTGATGAACACCTCAAAGAAATGCAGCGGGCCTTCTTTCACGGCCATGATTCCCATAGGAATGAACAATAGGACTAGCAAGGCCGGGCTTTGAAGCAAGACTGCAAACTTGTAGCCGGCAATCACAACAGTCGCAGCGAGATAGATGAAGACAGCATAGAACCACGCCCATGAAATGGGTCCGTACAACGCGTGTTTGATCTCATGATTTCGGATCTTGTTGTAAGCGCTGATGATCAAACCTGACATGTAGTGCCCGACCCCGAAGAGCAAGATGACCGACATGTAGATGAGAAGATGCGAAATGTCCGGTGTTGCCGCGAAGGCTCCCTCGTTGGGGTTGAAAAATGGACGGAATCCGAAAACCGCTTGGGCTTCGAAGCCGAAGAAATCGCCAAACAAAAACCCGAAGATCGTAACGCCAATTCCCAACATGACGATTAGCTCCGCACCATTCACGAACAACTGGCCGATCTCGAAGATCTTGACCTTTCTCCTTTTCAGCCACAGAAGGAAGAGTCCGAGGGCGAGGAACAATGGACCCTCGCCAAAGTCCCCGAACATAAGCCCGTATATCAGAGGGAAGGTCAGAATCATGAAAACCAGCGGGTTCGTCTCATGGTATGATGGGATGCCAAAGTTGTCAATAACTGACTGTAAGGGCCTGGTCCAACCTGGAACCCTCACCAGGGTCGGCGGAGGGGAGCTCTCTCGACTTCGATTATCGGTCGACGCTACTTCATGACTCTGTGGTGTTGTATGGCTTGCGGTCCCGTCAACATGAACGGATACTAAGCCATCGCAGGCCTTTGCAGCTCCTTCACTGAGACTCTGGAGCTGGTCCTGAGGGACCCATCCACGGATCATGTATGTCGACTCAGTCGCAGAGGCGTTGGCGACAGCCTTGGATCTAGCCTCTAAAATCTCGCTCAGATTCCCAAGGGTCTTTATCATCGGCCCGAATTCTTTGGAAAGCTGTTCCTTCCGATCGTCCAGCTTCTTTCTCGAGTCTTCGATCTCGACAGCTCTAAGCTTAGTCGATTCCTTGGCTTGCTTAGGGTCAGGGGGCAGTTCTTGCCATGGTTCCTCGATCCTCGCGCCGAGAGCGGTTGCGGCCTGCTTCGCATCTTCTTCGAATGCTTTGGGCAGTATTGATAGGAAGGTTTGAGTTTTCTCGGCAGTGTGAGTGATCACGAATATCATGTTTCCATAGGTCAGTTCATCCAAGTCCTTCTGAACGGAGGCAGTCGTTTCCTTCGGGCATTCACCTGCGAGCGTGACAAGGAATCCACTACCTCCTATCGCGTCAAGAGGCATTCCAATCGCTTCTAGCCCAGAGAGAAATCGCGAGAGTTCAGACGTCCTCTCTTGTTCAGCAACCAACTTGCCCTGCGACTCTTCCAGCTCTCGAACTGATCCTTCGAGCTTCGAAGTCTCTCCGTCAAGAAAGAGAGCGAGCTCGTCGAGGTTGCTTGTTGGAGCTTCGATCTTCTCCCTGTCTTCCCCTGAGGGTTGAAGGGCCGCCCCAAGAGCCGCGATCCGGTTCTTGATTGTAGCTGACTTCGAAAGGAGACTGGTCCCTTCGAAAGCTGTAGCGCCAGACGGAATCTGTTCATCTTCGACCTCCACGAGGTGGATGACTTGCTCGCGTCCCGC
>CAYRXJ010000076.1:0-5282 GCA_964428235.1 uncultured Candidatus Bathyarchaeia archaeon
TGAAGATTGATGACTTCTCTGGGAGTGCGGAGGCGGATGAGAGTGAACCGGTTGGTGTTCGGAAGAATGAGAGTTTGTTGGCGGGGCTCGATGAAGAGGAGAGTGTGCTTGTTAGGGATCTGAAGAGGGTGTTTTGTTCGGCAAGGGTTGTCGCGGAACCGATCGACGCGCTTAGATGTTCGGTCTTTCCGGTGAAGAGATTGCTGTTGATTGCGATGAAGCCGGTAAGCGTTCTGAGATAGGCGAATTTCTCCGCGATTGCCGAGGCGGTTCCCATTGTAGCGGTTAGGAATCTCGGGAAGTTTTTGCCCATCGATGCCGCGGCGGTCAGAGAGGTACTGAGAGATCGGAATAGGGTCGCGGCCCGCGCGAGGCTTGAGCCCGTGGCTAGAGAGGCTGTAGGCGTTCTGAACAGAGAGGTCTGTTCTGCGAAGCTCGTGGTTGAGGATATTGAACCGGTGAACGATCGGAAGATGGAGTTTTTCTCTGAAAGACCGGAGCTTAGGGTCAACAGCCCTGTTAAAGTCCGAGTTAGCGATGTTTGTCTGGCTATGCCGGATGTCAGGGTCAGTGTTGAGCTGAACGACCTGAAGAGTGAAGTGTGCTCAGCAAAACTCGAAGCAGCGGTTAGCGAAGAACTCAAGCTCTTGTAGAGACCTTTTGTCTCTGAACCGGAGAGCGACAGTGATCCGGTTGGAGACCGGAAGAGAGAAACCTGTGGAGTGAGACTAGAGGCCAGGGTTACTGAGCCTGTGGCGGATCTGAAGAGCGAGTTTTTCTCAGCGAGACCTGAGGTGGTCGCGAGGGTTCCGCTTGGGGATCGGAAGAGCGAGTTCCTGACCAAGCGACTTGATGCGAGAGTTATGGACCCGGAAAAAGATCGGAAGAGCGAGGATTTTTCGGCGAAAGATGAGGCGGGGTTCAGGGCTGCCGCCAGGCTCTTGCCGATTCCTTTCAGTATGGAGCTGGAAAGTGTTACAGTACCACTTGCTGATCGGAATAGCGAGACTTGTCGGGGAGAGCTTGAGGTCATGCTGATGTCTGCTGTGCTGCTAGTTGAGCAGGATCGTGGGATCGTGTTGCAGGTTATTTTTCCTGAGTTGACATTTATGGCCATGTTGCCAATGGTGAATGTGAGTGCGCCGGTGATTGTTCTGAAGATAGTGTTCTTTTCGGCCAGGCTTGATGCCTGAGTTAGTGAGCTGATGATTGATCTGAAGAAGGAGAGTTTGTCGGCGAGGCTTGATTGTAGTGTCAGCGATACTGCTATGGATCGGAGTAGTGAAGTGTGTTCTAGGAAACTGCTTGTTCTGCTAAGTGATCCGGTTATGGATTTGAAGATGGAGTTCTTGTCGGCGGGGCTAGATCCGATGGTTATGGAGCCGCCGAAGGACTTGAAGAGTGAGTTCTTTTCGGCGAGGTTTGATGCGATGGTTATAGAGCCGGTTAGAGATCGAATGTACGAGTATTTTTCGGCGATACTTCCAGAGAGACCTAGAGAGTCGCTTAGGGATCGAAAGAGGGAGTTCTTTTGGGCGGTGCTTGATGCCTCGCCTACGTTGGCGGAGACGGATTGGGTGTACGCGACATTTCCTTTGAGATCAACTGCTATTGCCACCCAGGGCGAGCTTGCCGAGAGGCATTCTGTGTTCGTCTGACTCGTGCTGCCGGTGTTATCGAACCCTGAGCTTGTGATCCTGTTGCTTGAGCCTCCTGAAGCTATGAGGTTTCTATCGTTGCCTACGAGACCTGTCGTGCAGTCTGCTGAGTTCCCACTCCAGCTGAACCCGGCGACCGAGAAATCGCTTCCGCCGGAGGTGGTTAGAGTAACGCTTGGTGCTGTGCCAGTGTTGGTAGCTTTGTTATTGCCTCCGACACTGGTGACTCCAGTGTATACGAGAATTACCAGGGAGTTTCTGGCGTTGGTGGCACCCGCGCCCGAGAATGTTGCCGTCACTGTATAGGTTCCGCTTGACGTGGCGACTGTGAAATACGACATTTGCTCGAAGACGGTTGCTCCGCTGTCAACCTCAGTCGTTACCGTAGTGGGTGAGTCCGTCTCACTATCAGAGAAGACAACGCTTCCGCCTGTTTCGCCGCCAATCACAACGATGGTATTACCTGCAGTGACGGTGATCGCCGTTGTTGTTATTGTGAGACCGCCTCCCGTCGCGGTGTTGGACGTGACAAATCCTGCAGCGTAAGCAGGTCGAACGAAGCTGAAGAGGAAGAAAAGCGAGACGAGCAAGCAAAACGTCAAGGCTCTGCGGTTTCGCGCGTGTACGCGACCACCACCCAGTGTGGAGAACAAGTTGATGGTCACGACTCCTCACACACTGCTGTTGGCCTCGTATCTAGTGCGGGAACAAAATACGGGGCATCGAATACGCGTGTTGTAACAGGTGACTTTAGTCAGTGGAACAGCGGGGACAATGCAGAGGCTAAGCCATCGAAACTCCACAAACAGAAGCTGCCAGGTTTACTCAAGATAGAGATCGGAATTTCAGAGGTTTTCCCGATGACCTCTTCAGGAGTTTTCTGAGTTTGTCAGATATTCTGATTGTGGATCGTCTGGTGTAGTTGTAGCCCACCTGGGTGGTTCGTCCTCTCGCATGCTCGATCTTTCCTGATTCGATCGTGTAGTCTAGGTCCCATGATCGGTCGCCTTATCCGGGTTCCCCACCTTGGGACTGTTACGTTGGGCTCTTTTGGTATTGGTTTCTTGTATTCGCAGTGGGCCATGGCGACTATGAAGCCGGAGCTGGATACGTCGTAGATCATGCGCAGTTTCTTTGCGAGCTCGACGCGCGCGGTCTCCATGTATTGGAGGTAGACTGCGTGGTTGACGTGGCCCATCCGGTCAATGTCTCGGAATTGGACGGGTAATACTACTCGGGTCTTCAAATCCTAGGGATCTCCTAGACTTGGAGTCAATTTCTCAGCCGTTAAAGAATGGTACTGTCCTAGGAAAATCGGGAAGATGATTATATCCATCGAATTGCGCGACCAGTCTTCCTCTAAGCGAGGGATTCTTGGAATGGTCCAAACTGTGCTGGTTTTCGGTGACAGTATTGTCATGGGGTTGTGGGATGAGCGGGGTGGATGGCCGGAGAGGCTCTGGCAGGGACGCTCTAGGATCGTCTACAATCTCGGGGTCGACGGTGAAACCTCGGACGAGGTCAAGGCGAGGTTCAATGACGAGGCTAAGGCTAGGGGCGCGAACAAGAACTCGATCATCATTTTCGCTGTCGGGGTGAACGACTCTAGCCGAGTAGACCGCGCCAACAGGGTCAAACTCTCCAACTATGTCCGGAATATAGAGGAGATGATCGATCAGGCGAAGGAGTTGACAGACAGGATCTTCTGCGTTGGGTTAGCTCCGATAGATCAGTCCAAGACGGTTCCATTCATTCTAGAGAAGACGATCTCGTTCGGTGTCGAGGATCTTAACGGGTATGATTCAGCTCTCAGAATTGTCTGCGACAAGAAAAAAGTGAGATATGTATCGCTGAAGAAACTGAAACTTGAAAACCATCTTTCCGAAGACGGAGTCCACCCTCTATCTTCCGGTCACGCGATCATCGCAGAGAAAGTCCTTGAGGCTCTAGCCAGTTAGCGGTATTCCCAATAGTACGAGCACCGCGTAACAGTCTAGTGGGAATAAGAGTCCCGCGATAAAATCCAGGAACCTCGCTTCTAGGACGAAGCGTCTGTACTCGAAAAGTTCACCCAGGGTTATGACGAGAGTGATGAGGAGGGCGATTCCGTAGAGTGTGTCGGTTATGCTCACGGGGAGGAAGACGACGAATTTCAAGACGACAAGAATCAGTCCAGGAAGAAATCCCTTGAGGAATTGACGGCGGTGCTTGACTGAAGTGGTCCTCACAGGAAATCTCCCTTATCAAGATGGAGAAATGACGGGTCCGGTTAATGAAGTACTTCGACGAGCAAATCATGGCTGATATTCAGAGAGCGTTCGACTCGGAAGTTCTCAGGTGGAAAGATGTTGTCTCGCGGCCGATGATGGGATGCCAGTGCTATTTCCGCGGCCGGAAATTCATCTGCTTTCTAGTGACAAATGGTATTGTTCTGATGAAGCTCGAGGACAAGGACCAGAAAGATCTCAAGGCTAGGCTTGGTGGGAAACCGTTCCGGATGGCTGGTCAGGCGGGGAGATTGTGGACCACGCCCTTGAAGTCAGTGAAGGACCTGAAGGAAGTAATGCCGTATGTCAGGAAGAGATACGACGAGATCGGTTTGACGAGACCAATAGGCTGACCCCAAAGGCGGATAATCTTACATCACTCTTGGTGATGGTTGAACAGTTGTGCGGCGGCTTGTTGTTTCGAACCTGATGTCTCTCGACGGTTTTGTTGCTGGACCCAAGGGGGAATTGGACTGGTTTGTCCACGAGGGATTCATGATTGGGACCGAGTGGGGGGATCATGCACGGAAGCAGATCAGCTCGGTGGACACGATCCTGCTGGGACGGAGAACATACGAGGGGTTCGCGAGGTATTGGCCGACGGCTACAGATAATGATCCAGTTATCACCGAGAGGCTCAACAATCTTCCCAAGGTCGTCTTTTCGAAGACGCTGGACAGGGTCGGATGGGGCAGCTATGATAACGCGCGGCTTGTCAGGAAGGACGCGTCAGCTGAGGTTCAGAGAATGAAAGAGCAGCCTGGAAGAGACCTGGTTATCTTTGGAAGCGCTGGGCTCGTATCGTCCCTTATGAAAGAGGAATTAATCGACGAGTTACAGATCTTCATCCAACCAATAGTCTTGGGAGCGGGAAAGCCCGAGTTCGTAGGCTTTAGCGCGCGATATCCGCTGAAGCTGACGAAGGTGACCCCGTTCAAGTCAGGGGCGGTCGGACTCTACTACCAGCCGGTTAGAGCGAGTGAGCAGAAGAAAGTAGGAACGAGCTCCTAACAGAACCTGGGTCCAAGTTTCGAGGGGCCAGCTAGTTAGTTTGGATAGGGCTTGTTGCGTATGTATATGTGTATATTACACAAGTCGGGTTTGTTATCGGGAAGAGTGTCAGGAAAAATGGCCAAGAATATCGCTGTCTCGGATGATGTCTACGAACTACTCATGAAAGGCAAACTTCCGGGCGAGAGCTTCTCGGACGTAATACGGCGTGGACTCAAGCGCAACATGAAGCTAATCGACATCGTGGGGTCCAGAACTATCACGAAGGCAGACTGGATCCGAGTCCAGAAGACGATTCGCGAGTCCGAGCAGATTACTCAGAAGAAACCTGACCGAATGGCCCACC
>CAYRXJ010000076.1:5382-7075 GCA_964428235.1 uncultured Candidatus Bathyarchaeia archaeon
AATGAACGATCTTTAGATCTCCTCAACAGCTCTGACTTTCAAGCTGGCGGTGGTTACGAGAAACCTTCAAGACTTCAACAGGGTCCCGAACCTCCAGACCGAAACCTACTGACAGCCACTGTCAGATAGCCACCGGGAAGTCATTACTGCCAGCGGAAGTAGCGGACTGCTACGAACGCGAAGATGAGAGTGTAGACTGTCATGGCTAGAATGCTTTCGATGGGTGGAGCTGTGTTGAAGACTGAGTATAACACTGCTCTTACAGCAGCGCCTGATGGTGAGTAGTACATGATAGTGGCTAGCGGGCCGCCCACTATTGCAGGTGGGATCCATAGTCCTGAGAGGAAGAACATGAGAAATGTCAGGAACCCGCTCCCGGCGGTTGCGATTGTCTGGGACGGAGCTAGGGCTGCGACAACAAGGCCGAGAGAATAGATTACCGCGATCGAGAGAATGATCGATAGGACAAAGTATGGAATGCTTACGTTTAGTGATGCTCCGAAGACTAGTTGGCTTCCAAAGATGACGATCAGGATCGATACTAGTGCTAGAACAAGGTTGACGGTCAGTTGAGCTGCGAGTAGTCTACTGGTTGGTAGAGGGGTTGTTGAGATTCGTCGCAGCCATCCCATCTCCCGATACTTCACCATGGTAACGGGCAGGCTGGAAATCCCGAGGAGAATGAGTGTGATGACCATCATTATTGGAACGTAAATGTCCAGTATCGTCAGGCCAGTATTCGCGACATTGCCGGGTGAGAGGATTCCGATGACGCCGAACACTATGAGGAAGATGATTGGTGTGCCGACTCCCATCCCTAATCCTGTTGGTTCTCGCAGTGCGAGCCTTCCTTCGGTCTTGAGAAGCTGCGCGAATCGGCCTTGGAACCTGCTGTTCTCTGGTTGATCTTGTTTCAGACTCATGGTTGAACCGCTGCTTGAGGCTTGGAGGTGTCTTCTCTGGTCAGTTTTACGAACGCGTCGTCGAGGTTTCCCCGTCGAGCGTCTATGTCAGAAACATGGACTCCAATATTCGCAAGGGAGTAGATGACTGATGCAGCAAAGTCGCCGGTGCCTGTGACCGTGATGTAAGTTTCTTTTCTCTCGATCCCCTTGACACCGGGTATCGCGTTCAGGGTCTTGTCATCGATTGGTGTTGATGGGACAAAGCGGACCCTGCCTTCTCCGGCTTGTGCTGCGATTGCTTCTGGCGTGTCCACCACTATGAGCTTGCCGTGGTTGATGAGGGCTAGGCGGTCGCACAGTCTCTCTGCTTCGTCCATGAAGTGGGTGACTAGGACCACCGTAACACCTCGGTCTCTGATTTGTTCGATCAGGGTCCATGTCTCTCGTCTTGCCTCTGGGTCGAGCCCGGTTGTTAATTCGTCAAGTATCGCGATCTTTGGGTTTCCTACAAGAGCGAGTGCTATCGAGAGCCTCTGCTTCTGGCCACCGGATAATTTCCTGTAGATGGAATTTCTGACGTTCCTTATCCCTAGAGTCTCCAGGAGATTGTCAGGATTTTTCGGGTTGGGATAGAATGAGGCGAAGAGTTCTAGTGCCTCTTTCACTTTGAGCCTGGGGGGCATCGAGCTCTCCTGCAGTTGCACGCCGAGAAAATCCCTGATTCTATCCCGATCTTTATCGGGAGAAAAACCATAGATGTCGATGGAACCGGAGTCTGGGGCTCGGAG
>CAYRXJ010000077.1:0-7005 GCA_964428235.1 uncultured Candidatus Bathyarchaeia archaeon
CGGAAGGCGAGATGTACACAGCTCCCGGGGCCCCGAAAACAGCAGCCCCGCCGGAGAGTGTCACAATTGACAGGGTAAGAATTAGTCCCCAGAGCCAGAGGCGGAAGTGGGCGATGTATCCTCGTCTTATAGCGACGAACTTGTGCCCGAGCTCGTGGAGGATGAAGCCTGTGGCTGTGGCGATGAAACCGGCAATCACGATTTCGACGCTTCCCGTACCGAAGACGACCCCGACAAGGCTCTGGTAAGTAATGGCAACCGAGAGGACTGTCCAGGCGATGATTATGGATCCGATTTCTCCAGCATTGAACTGTGATGACGTAGCGGATTTCCCCGGGAGTGCAGCGGACCCTTCGATTCTTGATATTTCATCTTTCCCTAACGGTAGAAGCCGAGGCTGCAAATCGCCCAGAATAAGCCCTGATCCTGATTCTGAGAGGGGGTGCGAACAAACCCGCTCGGTTCACACGGGAATGATCGACTTTTCGCAATCCCATCTAGACGTACAATAGCCCCTGATCACCTAAAGAAGCCAGAATCACGTTCAGAATCAGGGTGACCTAGAAAAGACCGGGGGATTGCGTAGAAAAAAGTTGGAGCGACGCAAGACCGGTTTCTCCAAGACCCGCTCCAAGGTCATGAAGGAACTTTGACCATGTCAAAGTCAGATTGTTGGAATCCGGTAGTGGAAAAAGACCCAGAACGAGAGAACAATCCCCGACAGCGAAATACCGATCATTACATAATCAACCAACCTGAAACGCAGCTCAAAGAGCGAAACACGTCCCTCCTTCCCCGGAAACCCCCGCGCTTCCAAAGCCTCCGCCAGTTCAAGGCTTCTACGTATAGCGATCAACAATAACGGGATCAGAATCGGAATGTAGTTCCGCACCCGCTTGAACAAGTTGCCTTTGTCAAGCTCCAGACCCCTAGAACGCTGGGCATCAACCACCGTCTGCGCGTCGACCGCCATGGTCGGCACAAGCCTGACCGCAGTTGTGAAAGTGAACGAGAGGGCGTTCGGATATCCCAGCCAGCGCCGCGACAGCCATCTGATGAACCCGACCTTGTCGATAGCCAAGCCCAGATCATCCGGCGAAGTTGTCATGAAGAAGAAACTGAAGGTCGTCATCAACAAGAGAAATCGAAGAGTAAGCGCGACCGCGTTAGGAAGAGGTCCCGTAAAGAAATTGACCACAAAGATCAGCGCCGACAAGAACACCCCAGCCCTCAGTGATTGAAGCCATCTCTTAGTAACCTGACCGACAACCAATAGAGGAATCTGAACCAACAAGAGGCCGACTAGCAAGTAGATGTTGGTAAACAAGAGAGATGGCACAATAATCCCAACAACCAGCATGAACTTCGCTCTCGGGTCCAGGCGGTGGACTGGAGTCTTTAGGCTTGAGAACTTGAAGCCGTTAAGAACTCGGAGCGACACCCATCTTCGCCTCCATCAGTTTTTGTTCAAGAAGCATCTTGGCACGATGAACATCGACCACGTCTCGCGGGAAGCCGAACTCGCCTAGCTGACTGAACAGCTTAGCCATCTGAGGTTTAACCAGAGACGCCTTGTTGATCAAATCATCGTCCGACAGGATCTCGTCGGCCGCACCTTGCGCGAGAATCCTTCCTTTCGACATCAGGACAACCTTCGGGTTGCACTCAGCTACGAACTCGACATCATGGGTGACCATGACGACAGCTTTTCCCTGCGAGTTTAGTTGGAGAATGAAGTTGCGAAGACGCTCTTTCTGCTGATAGTCTTGACCGATGGTCGGTTCGTCGAGAACCAGATAATCAGGCTCCCACGCCAGGACCGCGGCAAGGGCTACCCTCTTTCTTTCTCCGCCACTCAGCAGGAAAGGCGAAGTCGTAGCATAATGCGCGAGATCCAGTGCTTCCAAGGTTCTCTTGACTTGATTGATAACAACTCCGGGCTCGAACCCGAAATTCTTCAGTGCGAATCCGACTTCGTCCTGGACCGTTTCTGAGAATAAGAGATGGTCAGGATTCTGGAAGACGATTCCAACTTTCCTTGATAATTGCGCCACACTCTTCTCCCGCGTATCATCGCCGTCGACGGTGACTCTTCCCTGCGTCGGCTTCAACAGGCCATTCATCTGTTTCGCAAGAGTCGTCTTTCCCGCACCGTTCTCCCCCATTACAGCGAGAAAATCCCCCGGCTCGATTTTCAGATCCACATTGTCGAGCGCAAGCTGGCCGGTCGGATAGGTGAACGAAATTTCTTGAACTACGATCAGTTCTTGAACCTCTTTGAGAGCATTTTGACTGCCGATTCTACGTGACTCGGGACTCGCTCGAAGACAAGGCCATCTCGCTTGAGCAGCGACCAGAGAAGGCTAACTCTCGGCACCCCAATTCCTAGAGCACTCAAGCGGTCAAATTCTCGATCTAGAACATCTTCGATGACACCATCTGCAACGATCTTGCCATGGTCCATGACCACGATCCTCTCTGCGTACCTGCTCACAAGATCCAGTCGGTGCTCGACAACAATCACAGTAATGCCCTTCTCTCTGCGGAGATTGTCAACAACTGCCATTACCTCCTCGGCAGTTCGAGGATCCAGGAAGGACGTAGGCTCGTCTAAGACGATCACGCTAGGTTTCATGGCTAGCACTCCTGCCAACGCGACTCGTTGCTGTTGTCCTCCGGACAGCTCGTAGGGTGCAAGATTCATCAGCTGGACAGTGTCTGTTGCCTGCATGGCCCAGTCGACTCGATCTCGAATCTCACCTCTGCTCAGACCGAGATTTTCGGGACCGAAGGCCACATCCTTCTCCACGGTCAATGCAAACAGCTGGTTCTCTGGATTCTGAAATACGTAACCAACTCTTCGAGACAGCTCACTAGTTGTCTCTGAACCCGCACTGACGTTATCGAGAAAGAGTTGCCCTGACAATTCTCCAGGGTGGAAATTTGGGATCAAACCATTCAGGCACCGGCAGAAAGTAGTCTTTCCGCAACCACTAGGGCCAGTAAGAAGCAGAAACTCTCCCTCGTGAACGGTAATAGTCACGTCATCAAGCGCTTTTGACGTGGAACCTGAGTACTGAAACCCGAGACTCTTTGCCTCAATAACTTCTCTTGGAGAGCCAGCCATGGTTCCTACTCACTCTTGAGTTGCTACTTTATTGTGATAAGATCAGCTTCCTTTCTATCTTAGCTATGAACTAATCCAAGAATTTCCCGCAGACGGCTCACGCACGTATTCAACACGTCGTCTACGTGGCCCACAGCCGTGAGTCCAGCAGCAGTAGGATGCCCCCCGCCAACTCCACCTAACAATTTCCCGAGCGGGATTGCAACATCTCGTGCCAAATGGGCACCCGTCTTCTCGAAGAAATCCTCCGTTGCTCTAGCGTTAACCCTGACCTTCTCCCCTTTTTCCCCGGCAACCAGCGCAACATGCGCTCCAAGCGTCAAGAAAGCGCGGGCGGCTGAAGACTGAAATGAGCCCAGCTCCGATGTTACGACAATCCAGTTTCCAAGCATCGTCACTTTCGCCCTCTCGGCAGCCTTAAGCCTCGCAACTCGCTCTGACCGTGTCATGGGTGAGTTCAGCAAACCTGAAAGTCTTCTCGGATCTGCGCCGGCTTCCACAAGCTTTGCGGCTACAAGAAATGTGGAATCCCGGGCTAGGAGGAAGTGCTTTGTTTCAATAAAGAGTGCAGCCAAGAGAGCCGTTGCTTCTAGCCTCTCAAGTTTCGCCTTGGAGGCTTCAAAGAGGCGATAGACAACTTCGGCCGCGGCCGCAGCGTGCTCGTCCACAATCATAAGACTCGCAACCTTCAACGTGTCGGGATGCGGATGGTGATGATCCACGACAATCAAAGAATGCTCGGGGTTCGACACGACGCCAGAAGCGCTTCCGAGCTGATCTAGCGAGTTGGTATCGACTAGCACAGCCAAGTCGAAACTATCCGGTATTTTGTTGTCCGGCGTTGAGAATCCAAGATTCTCCAACAAAATCTTCGTTGGGGAACTAGTGCCCTCAGGACAAGAGAGCGTGGACGGAGTTCCAGGCGCAATCTTGTTGATTAGAGACTGCAGGACTAGCGAGGAGCAGACTGCGTCAGGGTCCGCGTTCTGATGGCAGAACAGAACCACATGCTCTGAGTTCTGAACACGTGATGAAAATGATCGGAAAAATCGTTTCCAGTGAGAGTCTGTCTCAAGGGAACTCCGCGTCTTAGGATTGTTCTTAGTTAGCTGTCGCGCCGGCAGGGCGGAGCTTCTCCTGAAGCTTGGTTTGAAGCTCCTTCATGCGTTCTTTAGTACGCTCCTCTTGTCTTCCGAGAACTGTAATCCGTGTACCCAGCAATTCTTTCCGCTCCTTTAGCTCAGTGAGGACAGTTTGCCTCTCGGACTTTAGCAACAGACTTCCAACGCTCTTGTAGACAGGAGTCTGATCGGTGACCTTGTCAAGCTCTGCAAGAGCCCTATCAGTTTCTGAAGCTTCTATTTCCAACTGCTGCTTTTGGGACGATACTGCTTGAAGAGTCTGTTGGAGCTGTTGCAATCGGGAAAGCTGCTCTTGTAGCTGTGGTGGAAGCTCGACCTCTTCGCTCATTTCGCGATTTCACTGTTCGAGGGGAGCGGCTGGGCCGTCCTATTAAAGGGTGCTACAATTTCGACCGCGCGAAGACTGGCAGCGATGAATCGAAGAAACGAATTCGAGGCAGCTCGTAATGCAACAAGATCTTGCGCTTGAATGCGTAGTTTTAGAGTCCGGCCTCGCGCCCCTATCGTGGTCCTGGACCTGTAACCCCCAGTCTGTCTTGTCTCGGGCTCGACTGAACGAGCTACGGTTTTGGCAATCTCTGGGGAGTCGAGGAGAAATGAAAGCGTTAGCCTGAAATCTCTATTCTGTGTCTTCTGCCTGATTCGAGGGCTCTTTGAGCGTCGTAGCATTCGGCTGAGGGTCTTGGACTGCTCCCTCTTCGAGTTCTTTGTTCGGCTCAGGTACAGCGACCTTCTTGCGTCTCGTTCTCGTCTTTCGAATCTGTGGCACAACTGTTACGGCGACCCTTGCGCCGGCCCTCAGACTGTCTAGCTCGGTTGACAGTGTTGACGGACTCATCAATCCGCTTGTGGCTCTTGCAGCTATCTCGCCAAGCTTCGTTCTCGGCATGTAAGCTCCCCCCGCGAACTTGTAACCGCATTTCCGGCAGTGCCAGACGCCCACGCTCCATCTCTTAACAGTTCGAAACATGCATCGCGGACACTCATGCTTAGCGCGAAGCCCAGTAACTATGTCGACGTACTGGCGACGACCAACTGTCCCGTATCGTGCGCTAAAGCCCCCTGCGAGCCCGATCTTTTTCCCCATCAGGTCTTCGCCGCTGCTAATACCTTGGCTCTATTCTCGGCTGATTTCTGGACCGCCAAATGAACGGCAGTCTTGAGTTCATCCAGTGTAAAGCCTGAGAGTCCTCCCTTTTGCATGGCACAGATATTTCCGTTCTTTTCGATGGTGACGGTAAGCCTGGCACTCATCCTTTGCTCCTCTTCAAGCCCGGTATCAACCAAAATGGTCCGCCCATCCGACCGCACCAGGAACGAGCCAAGATTGAAGCGCACGTGATGTTCCGCCGTGAGGTGCGATTCATACGGTTGCCACTGTTCCTGTGGGATCGTCGGGAAAAAGTTACAGAGATCGAATTCGAGTAAACCGTCCGACAGCGATAGGATTTCGACATTCCCTACGCGGATTGTATTGTTTGGCATGTGGTGTCCTCCCCAGGTGGGTCATAGGAGTGCAACTCAAGGCACTATTCTAGCACACAAATTAGCCCTGCCAGTATGGCAGGGCAGCTAGCCGTGCGCAGCACTAAAGACGCCGTAAACGCGGCAAGCACAGGGCAAAGGTGCCAGCCAGCACCATCAGGGCCACGCCGTTGAGCAGTAGGGCCAGGTGTGCACCGGCAGCCGCAGCGAGATAGCCAATCTCAAGATGGCCCACCGGGGCGATGCCACACCCCACCACCCAGGCCCCCATGGCTCTGCCACGTTGCTCGTTTGCCACGCTGTGTTGTAACAACACCATATGGAGGAGGTCCGCGGCTGCCGCCATAGTATTGATGAACATCACACAGCCTACGGCCAGCCAGAAATAGGGCACATGCGCCAGCACCACTTGCCCAGCACCAAAGCACACGAGCGTTGCCAGCAATAACGTGCCTCGGTGCCGTACGGGACTCAGGGCTGTGAGGATGCCGCTCCCCACCACGCCTCCCAGGGAGCGTGCTGCCTGGAGTATCCCCAAGCCCGTCGCCCCGCTGTGGAGGACATCGTTTGCCAGGATAGGTAATAGGACCTGATGGGAAAATCCTAACAGTTCTGCGCCGGCCGTGGAGAGCATGAGGCTCTGCATGAGGCGATTCGTGCGCAGCTCCTGACCATACGCGACGACATTATGCCACATCGATTCTTTGACGCGCGGTGCCGCAGCGCCTCGATGGCGTAAGGTCCATAGGGCTACTGCGCCTCCCCCATAACTGATGCCCATCAGCAGAAAGGCGACACTGGTTCCCCACCATTGCACTGCCGCGCCAGCGAGCAAAGAACCCAACACCCCGCCAAGACGCTGCGCTATGGAGAGGAGAGCAAGACCTTGTACAGCACCGCTGAGGCCCACGACATCGCAGGTATACACCTGCCGTGCTGTAGACTCGAAGGCTTGCAGCAGCCCAAAGAGACCAGCGCAGAGGAGCAGCGGCCAGAGCGCCATCTGCTCCATCCACACCAGCCAGGCAATGAGCCAGGCCACCAGGGCGAGGCCACAGACCATCACCCGCATAAGGATACGGCGGTCGAGGCGATCGGTGATGGCTCCTGCAGCAAAGCCAACCAGCACATTGGGTAAAGAGCGTACGGCAAACAGCACGCCGACGATACTGCTGGAGTCGGTCATCGACAAGACGAGCCACCCCAACAGCACCTGTTGCATGCCGCCGCCGACCTGGCTGCACAGCGGCC
>CAYRXJ010000078.1:0-6746 GCA_964428235.1 uncultured Candidatus Bathyarchaeia archaeon
CCCTGTTCTGGAGATCGCGATCCAATGAGAAGGGAGAGATGCTTGCGCTTCGTGCTTTGCTAGATCTTCCGTTCGAGAAGGTGATTATCTCGCACGGGGAGCCGGTTCACTCGCGGGCAGCGTTTGAGCGCGCACTGACGCTTCCACCTTTTCAGGGATAGTCGTAGGACCTTCTATTTTCTCGCTGATCCACTCCAGGTCGAACTTGTCATCGGGTCCAGGATCAACACCCGATTCCTTCAAAGCGTTCTTGGACTTGACGAGAAAGGACTGGGCGGTTTCCTGGTCGCCTCGAAGATGCGCGACCGCGGCTCGGCTGAGAAGGGCCATTGATAGATCGTATTTTGATGTGAAGAATCCTAGTTTCTCGGATTCGTCGTAGCACTGTTCTGCGTAGTCGGCGTTTCCGCGGTGGATTTCGACGCGGCTGAGATTTGCAAGCTCGGCCGCGATCATTCCCTTATCATCGATCTTTCTGTTAAGCTCGACGCTTTGTTTCATCAAGGTGGAGGCGAGATCGTAATCCCGAAGCATTCTGACGGACTGTGCCTGCATGAATAGTGGTGCTTGATCGTAGGCAGGGCCGAGTTTGCTGAGGAGCTCTCGTGCTTTGAGTGCGTGGGCAAGTGCTTCCTTGTAGTTTCCTTGTTCGAAGCTGGTTCGGCTGAGTCCGAGATGAGCGAAGCCTAGGGCCTCGTTATCTTGAATTTGCAGGGCAATTTCGAGAGCCTCCTGGTTTCGTTCTCTTGATCCTCTGATTTTTCCCAGTCTGAAGGCTAGGAGTCCGTCGCCGTAGAGAGCTAGGGCTCTTGCGCGTGTGGGCCTTTGTGGCTCCTGGTCGAGGACGTGGGATAGGAACAATCGTCCCTTCTCTTCCCATCTCGTTATGATCCATGCTCTCCAGCTGTAGGCGGCGATTTCGACGGCCATTTCCTGCTCACCCTTTTCGGCGAGGAATTTTGCCGCCTCAACATACACGTCTTTTCTCTTGTTCAAGAATACAATCCAGTCTTTCGGAAGCTCCCATTTGACAGGGCGGCCCATGGAAGTGGGGAAGGACCATTCTATCTTGCGAGCGTCCTCGAGGCTGTCACGCGCCATATCGATCGTCCAATTGTAATGATAGTAAGCCAACGATGTTCACGGGAGGGTCGGGGAGTCTATTATTTGTGCCGAAGATTCGTGAAACGAATCCTCACGAGTCCGGTGGACGAATGCTGATTTCTCAAGATGTTGGAACTAGTTCTTTTGTTGCGAAGGTTCCTGTGGTCCCGTCTTTTTGGTCAAACGTGATTACGTTCCTCCATGATTTCTTGTCGGGGTTCCAAGTGAAGGTGTTGTACCATGGTCCCACATCGTAGGCGAATTTGAACCGGATAGTGTTGCCGTCGCGGGTGCCGAATCCGGGAATGTGCTTTGTAGGTACAGCGAAACTGTCGAAGAGGTGGAGGATGTATTCTCCGGTTTTCTTGTCGAGTCCTATGAGGTAGAGAGCTTCGTAGTCGGGATTGCCGTCTTCGCCGACTCTGGTTGGAGAGAATCGCATCTCGACGAAGAGATCACGGAGGGCCCATTTTGCCTCGACTTTCTGGTAGAGGCTTGTCTCGCCCATTTTCCCGGTGAGGGACCAGTGGCCGATTAGGTTGTGGAGCAGGTCATCCAAGATTAGTGCGGTCCTTGTGGGGCATCAAGAAATTACTTTTTCTTTGGGCCTTTGAGCCAGCCTGAGATTCCGATCTCCTTCTTTTCAGGCCTATGCTCGTCGAGTTTTACCTCGCCGTTCTTTTGCAGTTGGAGACGTCTCCATTGTGAGTTGAGTGATTTTCCTCGTAGGGATCTTATTCTTACGTAGTGTTCGAGTCGTCCGTCTTTGTCTTTGTCTTCTGTTTTGAAGTCGATGACGCCGTCGCACTGGGCTTCGAACTGTTTGTAGAATGATTCTGACCATACTCCTGTTACGAGGGAGTGGAAGACGCAGAGGTTGAGGAATCGGGTTAGCTGGAAGACCCGCGTGTGGAAGATGTCTAGTACGTCTCGTTCTTTGAAGTATCTGTTGAAGATCGAAGTGTTGTCGTCAATGTGAAGCCAGCCCTTGTCTTTCTCGGGAGCGCCTTTCTGGATGAGAGTTGCGATGCCTTTGGTAAAGTCTTGTAAGAACGAGGCGTCGTTGAATTCGAAAGGAATATCCTCTCGGGTGCCCGTTAGAGTGCCTGTTTCGGGCTGAATCGGTAGGCCTGTTAGTGATGTGAAGCTGTCGATCAGTCGGAACCTGTCTTCGGCTTCTAGCTTTCCTAGGTCGCTGCCGAGCCTCCTGAACTCTTCTCTAACTTCTCGGGGAACATGCATGAAAGTATGATACTGGGTCCGGACCCCTGAGCGCAGGGCCTGCGCGGCGATTGTGAGCGAGGTCTCGTACCAGAGAGAGTTGGGATCGAACTCGACAAGATAGTTCGCCCCGCAGATGAATCCTTCTGGAGCGAGCTCGCCAAGAATCGGCAGTTGTATCTCGGGAGGCATTTGTCTCTAGTTCCTTTGAGACTCAGGGTTGTCGAGCCGAAATTAAAAGTGCTGTTATGATTTGTCGATACCCTGAGAAACATTGGCCCACGTAAGCGGTAGTGCTGGTTTTTTCTTCACTGTTAGTATCATTCCAATAGCTCCGATCGTCAGGGCAATCCATACTATGGCGGCTCCGATTGCGAGCAATCTCCAGTCCTTGATGAGCAGGTCGGCTATTGTTGATGTTGGCTTGGAAGCTGGTGGAACAGGGGATCGTATCGTGATAGTGCCAGATCCAGTGATCGCTGGGCCGGTCACCCAAGAACTTGTTCCCGATGTAGAGTTTGTTCTCAAATACTCCCACATCGCGGATCCTGTCAAGTGATGGACCCCTAGTGATGCTGTGCTCGGTATTGCCATGGGCATCGTTAATGTTGCATTTGTCAGACTCGTGATGTTGAGCGGTAGGCCTGTTGTCTGCGAGTATGTTCCGAAGTCTGTTGTAATCTGGGCAGAGCTTACTCTATCCTGGCTTTGCCCAACATTCTCGAAAACATTGTTTATGGTGATCGTTGCTCCTGGAACGGGGTGACCGAGATACAAGGCTTCATAGAAGAGAGCTGCCGGAGGGATTACCCGGTAGAGTCCGTTTTGCCGGACGTATGAGATGTAATTGCCGTTGGAGTCGATAAGGTACCCGGTGAGCTGGAGGTTTCCGTAGCCGAAGTTTTGAGCATTGAAGGCTACCGAGAAGAGTCTAGTGATTCCTGTCGCGTTTCCTCCAGGGCTTCCATCAATCATGTAGCTGTCGGCGCGTATGAAACCGTCCCCGGTGTAGATGCTGCCCGTGCCTAACGCGTTCGAGTTGTACGAGGCATCCCAACTGGGTGAAAAGCTCAGGGAGTTTTCCACCGATGTATTGGTGTCGTATTGGAGGCAGATCTCGAATCTTGAGAGGCTCGCAGCGTTTGTAGCTACAACATTGATCGAGAAGGTAGGGCCGGTTACGTTGAACTTGTTCTGAATAGAATTCGGACCGTCGGAGTTGACGGCGAGCAGGGAGTTTCCGACAAGGTTCCGTGGATGAACCGTGATCACTCCCTTGTTTGAGGGTACGTACTTGTCATAGTAGTAGTAGGTGCCGGGCACTGTGAACGTGTAGGGAAACTGGTCCAACGGCCGGACGGTTGCGTTGAAGAATGGCAAGCTGGGACCGTTGGCTGTGGTATTTGCTGTCACTGTGTGTGATGATGTTGGGAGCGGATTGCCATAGCCGCTCCAGATAACGAGAGCACCTAGCCCAACTGACGAGAAGGCCTGGTTGAATCTATCTCCAGCGAGATTGACGTATACTCGCTCTTCGGGTGGATTAGGGCAGTAGTATGAGCTGAGGTTCTGACCTGACGCTTGAGTAACAACCTGGTGAGGAGACCAATCAAAGAGGACGGAGTTTGCTGGAGACCTGGCGAGGCTTGATCTATAGCTAGAAACATTTCCAACAGTAACAGTCGGCATCACCAATAAGATCATGAGTAGCAGCCGGTTGATGCTCGTAGCTGGGCGCAAACCGGACCTTCACGATCAGTCTAAAGCCGAGCTGAAAAGCATAGTGTCTTCGATAATGTGAAGCACTGATGGAAACTAGGCGCCCTGCCTAGGTTCTGATGCCGATCTAGTTCTTGAGGTTCGTGTGAAAGAATTCTAGGGTTCTGGTCCAGGCAAGCTTTGCTGCTTCAGGGTTGTAGGTGTCGGGCTTGTTGTCTTCTATGAACCAGTGTGCCGTTCCCGGATAGGAGTGGAAGGTAACAGGTCTTCCAGCATCGCGGAGCTTCTTCTCCAGATCCCGAACGCCCTCGTCGGGTTCCCATTCGTCGCCAGGGACGAAGTGTCCGAGATACGATGCTTTGCTCGCGGAGAAGTCCATGGGCCATGCTCCGTAGAAGGTGACGACTGCTGAAATGTCTGAAGGTTTCTTGACGCTAGCCCATAGTGACCAGGCTGCTCCCATGGAGAAACCTATGATTCCTATCTTGTGGTCTTTTACTGATGGTTGGGAGCGGAGAAAATCGACGCTTGCTAGGACAGTGTTTTCGACGAGTTGCTGGTTTTCATTCTTCATCAAGGCTTTCGCCTCGTCAACCGTATGTGCAACTTTTCCTTCTCGAAGGTCTGGGGCGAATACTGTGTATCCTTCAGCTGCGAGCTTGTCTGAGATCCCTTTGAAGAAATCGCTTAGTCCCCACCAGGCGTGAAGAACTAGGACTCCACCCTTGGAGTTCTTGGGGACATTCAGGTATCCGTTTCCTTTACCGTCTGCGACTTTGAACTCGGTTGTGTGACCCTTCATTACAAGCATGTTCTTCGCTTCGGAGAAGTTGTCTTAAGGTCTAGTTGGATGAACCTATTCCCTGTTTTCTTAGAAGACCTAGAGTATGGCACCAGTAGGATAGATGACGTAGTTTGACCAGTTCGCGAAGGGCTTCGCGCTCATCATTAGCCAATTGTCTAGTATGCGCATTTTCTGTTCGAGCGCGACCTCCATGAGTTTGTCGTTCGAGCCTGTTGCGAGTAGGGCTACTGTGGGGGCGCCTTCGGCCTTTGCCAGGCTGAATGCTGATCGCAAGGCATCCTGGAAGACTGTTGAAGAGACAGTAGCCAAGGGACCTATGCGGCCGTTCTGCCAGACGTACGCGTATCCGACCGGGTATTCGTTTGTCGAGAAGAGAAATGGTTTGACTGTTGGGAGACTGCAGAGGAACTCGTGGTTTTTCTCGCGCGGATAACCAACTGTATAATGATCAATCTTGTTGAGATCTTCTCTGACTTTTTGAAACTGTGTCATCCTCTCGACCTTGAGACCGCTACTAGTGAAATTCTTCACGTTATTGCTTGGGCATTCCATGTAGTACATGGGGTCGCGCGGGTACATTCCGTTACGAGCGTAGAGCGAGATTGATACGCGGTTGTAAGCGAAGGTTACGAGCGCGCGGTTGGTGATGGCGACTTTCTTGTCGTGTTTCATGGCTTTCTCCATTAGTGTCTGCCCGATCTTGAGACCCTGATACTCCGGTAGGACAAAGAGGTGCGCGAGATACCATAAAGGCCCGCTGACCCAGCTTAGTGTTATTCCCGCGATCTTGTCTTGGACTGTTGCGACCCAGAATCCTTCGCCGAATTCTTTGAGGGCGTAGTCGAACCAGGGAAAGGTCGTTGGCGTTGGTCCAGTCTGTTTGTTGGACGCGGACGGGGAGGATTCGTAGAATCCGTGAGTCTTGAGAAGGTTGTCGACGGAGCTGCGGAGAAGATTGAGTATTTCGGGGAAGTCTTTCGCTGTTGCTTTCCGGTATGATACCTCTGTCAACTCTTGCATTTTCAAGACGAGAATAGGTTAGGCGTTAGATTTTAGGTTGAGCCGGCTTTTGCTTGGTCTGGGCCTTATTTCTTCTTGGGGCCCTTGAGCCAGCCGGAGATCCCGATCTCTTTCTTCTTTCCCTCACGTGTCATTTCGAGAACGACCTTCCCATCGTCTTGGAGTCTGAGACGATGCCAGTGCGAATCGGCGTTGTGACCTCGTAGTGATCTTATGCGGATGAAGTTCTCTAGCTGCCCGTCGTTCTCTTCTGTCTTGAGATCAATGACGCCGTCGGCTTGCGCCTCGAATTGTTTGTAGAAGGAGTCCGACCATACGCCCGTTACAACGGAGTGGATTGCACAGATCTCCAAGAGTCTCATTTCTGGAAAGACGCGGGTGTTGAAGAGATCGAGGACTTGCGATTCTTTTTGGTATCTGTTGAAAATCGAGGTGTTGTCGTCAATGTGTAGCCATCTCTTGTCGGCGTCAGGCGCACCTGTCCTGAAGAGGTCGACAACATTCGCGGTATAATGTTCATAGTAGGAGGGGTCGTTCAGAGGTTGCGGGCGATGACCAGTGAGTGTTGGGCCTTGGTTCTCGATCGGAAGGCCTGTTAGGGAACTGTAGCTGTCGATGAACCGGAACCTGTCCTCGCTCTCTAGTTTCTTCAGATCAGCGCCTAGCCTGACAAGTTCTTGCCGGGACTCGGCCGGGATGTGCATGAAGTCATGGTACTGTGTCTTGATTCCTGCCTTTAGAGCATCCGCCGCAATTGTAAGTGACGTCTCATACCAGAGAGAGTTGGAGTTGAACTCTACGAGATAGTTTGACTTGTACGAGAAACCGCCTGGGACGATATCGCTGAAGATAGGAACGTGGATCGCGAGAGGCATCG
>CAYRXJ010000079.1:0-1865 GCA_964428235.1 uncultured Candidatus Bathyarchaeia archaeon
TCGGGAGCCCAAGCTCCGGGTCAACAACCTTCTCAAGCTCTCGCTCGATAGCGTCTACCGTGACCATTTTCTCCCTACAACGATTATGACATAAGTCATGTTTAAATAGATTTTACGCCATAAATCCGATGTCGTCTTATTGATCATTCCTTGTGAAGTTGCATCGAAATCTGTGATTCCTGCCTTACGAGCAATGATAGCCCGCGATCTCATCGAAGACTATGGAATGAAGCAGGAGCTTGTCGCTGAACGACTTGGGATAACGCAGGCTGCTGTTAGCAAATACAGGCATCAAGTCCGAGGCGAGGCTGTCCATCTGGAGGACTCTAAAGAAGTTCGAGAGATGAGCAAGAACATCGCTTCTTCGCTCGTGGAGACACCTAACCCGCTTGAAGTGTCTAAGCAGTTCTGTCAGGCGTGCACTGATATTCGGGCGTTGGGCCTGATGTGCGAGACTTGCAGGAAGGTTGATCCAGCATGGGATGTCGAGCACTGCACGATTTGTTTCGGCCATCATAGTTGTGCAGAGATGGTCAGCATAGAGCCTAGCAGTATCGCAAAGTACAGAAGGATACCGATCCAGCACTAGAGTTTAATGATTCTTCCGCCGCTTGAGGATTTTCTATAGGGTCCTCTCTTGCGCTTGCGCGCCTTTTCTCTCGACTCTCTTTTTCGAATGAACTTATCTTCGATGCTCAACGATTCCATCCCTTGTCCGCGTTGAAGTGCCTAACTCATGTTGATTCAATCCCTTTAAATTGCTCACTATTGAGACTTGGCGACACTAGGAGGCTCGATGCGCTTTGAGGCTTGGTCTTGGAAAACCAAAGCAAAAGAATCCAGCGGTCGAAACAAGCTCCGAGTCAGTGTTGAGTACTAGACTAAAGGACCTATGCGGGGGAGACACGGATCTGTATGGAGCAATGTCCCGCTTGATGTTTCTCGATCCAAAGAAAATCAACACAACTCTAGAGAAGGTAGTAAGTGACGCGCAGAGCTTCGAAGCACAGGGTAACAAACTGAGGGCCGAAGTGGGTTACCGGATCGCAGGCGGAATCTCTCTTTCTCGAGGAGACCTCAGCGGGGTTAAGACATACTTCGAAAAGGCGAGCGGTTTTGCTGGTGAATCTCATCCTGAATATCAGATTATTCTGAAACGAAGCAACGACGCTATGAACATAGCAAAAAAGTTTTACGACGAGTTTGGTTCCGGCTCGATGTCATCCTAGGAAGCCAGGTTAGCTAGTGAACTATTCTGAATCCGCGAAATTCCGACTTGAAATCCTGCCACTCAATCGTGACTCTCCTTACTCTTGCTCCTGCAGGCCCAATTCTGCAAAACTGAATTAGCCTGTCAAGCGCATCTTTCTCTCCCTCAGCCACTACTTCTACCCTACCATCAGGCAGGTTCCTAGTCCATCCCTTGATGCCAAGTTGTCGTGCCAAGTACGAAATCTCGCGCCTAAAGAAAACCCCTTGAACGAGGCCGGTGATTAGCACTCTTGTGCGAGTTTGCAAAGTCACGCATCGCGATAAAACGAACAACCATGCCTTAACTTCTCCCTGAAGAAGGATTTGAAAAACTCAAGGGGTCGGCGCAACAATGATTTGCGTCAATGGGAGGTGAGGCGGGTCCCTTGCAACCTGAACAATTTCTTCAACTAGACTGACGACTTGGAGGCCATTCATAGCAGAAAAAGCATCCAGCGTCATGTAAATTTCTCCGGCATCTTCTGCTTCCAATTTCATTCCCTTCTTCACTAGAACGTCTCTATTCGCGGGGAAGTTTACAATTAGTTCTCCTACTTCGTCCTCCCCGCGAATGTTTTCCACCTTACCTATTTACTCCCTCCCACTCTGTGGCC
>CAYRXJ010000079.1:1875-6700 GCA_964428235.1 uncultured Candidatus Bathyarchaeia archaeon
CGAGTGTGTGGGAATGTAACAAGAAGATCTCCGATCGCGGTCTCCCCGCGAATGTTTTCGACCGTAACTATGTACTGCTCCCGAACATGAGGCTCCGGCCGAATAGGCTCTTGTAGGGTGTGAGGTGAATTCGAGACCTGGCCCATTCCTTTTACCTTTTCTTTCCCTTTCAGCGTCTTCGTCTGTCGCCCAGGTCTTCGGCTCCTAGCGGATTTCTTGGTCTTCCGTGAGACAACATGTTTCTTAGAAGCCATGAGACTTGTTACCAACCATCATATTGAGTTACCTCGTTAAAAGACTCTCGGCTGGAACCCGGAATAGTGAGGCAATCAATTTGTCCTTACTTCGAAGACTCGATTGACCAGGCGATTGGAAGCTCTGTAGTAATTTGGCTTCCGTTCCTAACTGCTCGTGCACGCAGCTCGGCGACAATCATTGCGATTGTCGGATTGGAATATTCCTCAATGCGCCCTTGGTCAGAAAGGGCTGCTATTGAAGGATCTAACTGCACCTTTCCGAGAAATGGGAGATTGAGGGTTGATGCAAGGGTCTCTCCTTTCGATTCGCCGAAGAGGGCAATCATGTCTCCGCAACTGGGGCACTTAAGATAACTCATGTTTTCTACCAAGCCTAGGACGGGAGCGTCCATTTTTCTCGCCATGTTGACTGCCTTTGAAACTATCATTGAAGCGAGTTCTTGCGGAGATGAGACCACGACGACTCCGTCGAGAGGTAATGACTGGAATACAGTTAGGGGCGCATCGCTTGTTCCAGGCGGCAGATCAACGAGAAGGTAATGGAGAGCGCCCCAATCCACATCCCAGTATAACTGGCGTATGACGCTGTTAACGATTGGTCCACGCCAAATTACTGGCATTGTGGGATCGTCTAACACTAGATTGATTGACATGACCTTGATCCCACTTCGAGTGATAAGGGGAACGATGCCACCAGTTTGGTTCTTCTGTGGTTTACCAGTGACCCCAAAGATTTTTGCGATGCTAGGCCCTGTAAGGTCTGCATCTAGGACCCCAACTTCAAACCCCTGCTTTCTTAGTTCAGATGCGAGCGCACCGGTCACGAAAGACTTTCCGACCCCGCCCTTGCCAGATATTATCGCGATAATACTGCGGACTCCTCGCTTGCCGAGGCGTTCAATTCCCGGGCCGACCTTCGGGGCACTTTGTGAAGGAGGCAAATTCTGACTCTGATTTTGAAGCTTGAGCTTTAATTCCTCCAACTCTTTTCTTGTCATCGTAGTTGTACTAACTTTGACTGACCTTACGTTTCCCAGTCTTCGTATTGCATTTTCAACATCCGATTGGAGCGTTTTTGCCAGAGGGCAATGTGCTACTGTAAGAGCTATGCTCACCGCGACGTTTCCATCATCAACAAGAATTTCGCGCACCATGTTTAGCTCTACAATGCTTCTGCCTATCTCTGGATCGAGCACGTTTTTGAGACTCTCAAGCACCACGTTCCTGTCTACCAAGTTCCTGGCCCCGCCCGAAATTGATAGAAAGTCCTCCTGCGTATTTACACCCTCGTTCAACACCTCGATTTGGACGCACAGGACCAGAAAGTGAAGGAATGCCAGTTTCGGAAAGGACTAGGAAGGCGCTGAGAAACTTCGACCTTACTGAATACGAGGTGAAAGTCTACATCGCTCTTGTAGAGTCCGGCCCGATGCCCGCGAGTCAGCTTAGCACAACAGCAGTAATTCCTTATTCAAAAATATACGAGATTCTCGGAAACCTAGAACGAAAAGGCTGGGTAGAGATTCAACAAGGAAGACCGAGCAAGTACTTTGCGAAACCCCCTTCACTGGCATTGGACTCATCGAGAGCGAGAATGGAAACAACCTTGCGGTCGAGCCAGGCCGACGCCTTATCAGAGTTGAAGCCACTCTACGAAACGAAGGGAGTGCAAGAACGGCCCGACATCTGGATCGTTAGAGGGCAGAATAATATTATGGATCGAATCAGGGAAACTCTCGGCCGGACCCAGAAAGAACTCCTGGTGGCGATTCCAATTGTTCCAGAATCAGTGATTTCGCTCGCAACCCCATCCTTATCTCAACTGATGAGCAAGGGAATCAAAGTTTCAGTTATGGTTCCAAGCTTGACTGGCAAAGATGTGGTGAAAATACTGAAGGGATTCGCAGAAGTGCGTGTTCGGGAGCTTATGTTTGGCGGCGGCATGATATCCGACAGCAAAGAAATAATCATCCTACTCGGAGAGGAACCAGAGAAAGGACTGACCCTTGCCATTTCCTCTTATCATGAGGGCTTAGTGAAGTTTGGAAAGAGCTATTTCGAATTCCTATGGGACAGTTCGAAACCCACGTAACTATTTCGATTAGCAATTACAACTGAAGTCGCCGACTATAAGAGGAATCACGAATGACATCCTTTCGCAACGATTAAGGGGTCGATCTAGCTACCTCTCATACTCGGATAGTCCTTGGCCCGTAGAGGACCTCTTGGGTGGCCAATAGTATTGGCCTTAGTCCCCCTACTTTTTCTTGCTCAGGTAGTGGGATACGCCCCCATGGCGGGCGTGAAGGCAGGAGATTGGTCACGATATGACCTTGCTCAACACACTACCGGAAATTCGACCTCTGCATCTGGAGTTGAAAACCAATACAAGGTATTTTCTAATGCGACTATCGTGACGTTGAACATCACAGAAGTAGTTGGAACCAACGTAAGTTCAACTACGGGAATACACTATACGAACGGATCGACGACTCTCAGATCCTCAACGACTGATATCAGCCAAGGCATAGACCAAAACGACCCCCCAATGATAATCATGAAGAACTATCCTACACCACAATTCCAAACGCAGGGATACTTCTCTAGAGTCTCCAGAATACTGAACACGATTACAATAAATGCAGTCACTGGTGACAACTCTTCCGCACTTCGATATTCATGGGACAACGATACTGGAGTCCTTCTGAGCGAACAATTGCTCTACAGCATAAGTTCAAACTCACCGAACAACGCCACTTTTGCGCTCACCCTCGCGTTGACGAGTACGAGTCTATGGCACTTTGTTCCACCGACCGGCCCACAAGGGAGTCCTCCTCCTGGACCACTTGGACTCACATTCGCCGAACTTTACATCATGATCGGGATTGCAGTCTCGGCATCCGGAGGACTGTTCGCACTTTTCCGACGAAAGCCGAGAGCAGCACCGAGGCGATCTCGCCCGAGACCAAGATGAGAAAAGTGTCGCGGGCTGCAGCAGAATAATTGGACAAGATTTGTTAGATACTGGACCTCCCCCTTTCGGCGGAAAGCTTTTGGGTGGAACGATAAACGCGCTTGTTTGTGCTCCGGTGGTGTAGCCCGGTTTAGCATAGCGGCCTTTACCCACAGTACGGGTGGCCAATCGTGCTCCGCTGGGCGGCGGCAGAGAAATATCCACAAATCTCTCTCGAGCCGTTGATCGCGGGTTCAAAGGCGGTGTAAACCGCGGAGAGTCCCGCCCGGAGCACCACAACGCGAACGCGCGGGGGTACCATAGACAGGTCAAATGGGCAGAGAACCGATAGATAATCGGTTAGCCTTGGGCTTAGGACCCTGTGGCGAAGGCCTTCGTGGGTTCGAATCCCACCCCCCGCACCATTAGAAGGAGGGAGACCACTACCGGCGCTTGCCTTTCCTTCGGGCCCGAGAGACCACGATTACTCCAATGAGGCCAGCGCTCATGAGCGACACTACGGCACTGGGGACGAGATAGGAGTCAAGGCTGTTCGCCGCCTGCCAAATGTTTGTGGAAGACATAACCACATGCAGAACAACTCCCCCGTTCAGACTCTTCACTATCTCAGTGAACAAGCCTGTCGATTGGTCCCAGTAGAAATCCTCGCTAGTGCAAGCAGAGTTGGGGCATGGTGGCGGGGTGCAAGGAGCAGGGGCGCAGATCTGGGACGAGTTCATTCCTTGGACGTGGGCAGCTTGCCGGCTTGCTAATGCGTATGTCCGCGCGGAAATATCGTGTATTGGGAATAGTTTGTAATGATAGTCATTGGGATATACGAGTTCTCCGACATGTATCTGGGGAGCTATGACGAAGTATTCGCCCGAGGCTGGTTGCGATGGACCGGTCAAGATGCTTACGGTTAGAGTGTCCGTAGTTGTTTGGCCGTCTGCGAAAGTTTCAAGGTCTGTGAAGGTACCATTGGGGCCAGAGACGCTCTGGACAGTGAAAAAGGCGTCAACCGTTCCTTGAGATTCGTTTCCCGACAGGCTATAGTGAGCCCATTGTCCGGGTGAAAGAGCCGGAGAAACAGCGTGAGCAAGACCAGTTGAGGAGAACGCGAGTGGAAAAACGAGCAGGAAAATAACGAGGAGTCCTGAGCTGAATAAGATGGTAACGCGAGTCGGGGCCCGCCATCGGTTATGACTTGAGACTTTATTCATGGAATATGCCGTCATTCACTCGTTTTCTAGGCACTCATTCGGATGAAAAGGGGGTTTGAACTCAAAAACGTAACGGTAAACATGTTTCGGGACGAACGAAACTAGATTTCTACTGCCAAGAAGACGTAATCTATGCCGTGTCGGACATTCTTATAGAGGAGATTAGGGGGACTGCCTCAATACGGAACGCGGTGAAGGATGTCGCCCAAGCACAGACAATTAATTGCAGGCATGTTTGCCCTTCTCATAGCGTCCATTATGATGACTGGAACGATTAGCAGGGCTCAGGCTCAGGGAGACATGACTGTAACAATCTCATCGGCAAGGGTTCTCCTCAACTATCAAATAGAATTCGAGGAGAATTTTACCGCGCTTTCCCAGTCCAGAGTGAC
>CAYRXJ010000080.1:0-6692 GCA_964428235.1 uncultured Candidatus Bathyarchaeia archaeon
CGAGAATTCCCCGCGAGGAAGCATCGAGAGGCCCACTGTTGTCGCCTCGTCCCTAGTTGCAGACAGTTTTGCTCCGGTCCAGCATCCTATGAACTTGCCGAATATTGCCATCCCTAGAACTGCGACTATAGGAAGTGTGACTGTGAGTAGTGCCCCGATGTTGATTAGAGTGCCCATTGATACAAAGAAGAGGACTATGAAGAGGTCTTTTATTGGTCCAATCTTGTCTTTGACGAACTGGGCTTGTGGGCCTCTGATCATCAGCCCCATGAGGAAGGCTCCCACGGCGGGCGAGAATCCCAGATAGGACGATAGAAGTGCAAACGCGAACCCGAATGATAATGCGAGTAGGAATGCTGTCTCCTTGTATTCCTGATCTGCCAGATTGCTGATCCGTTCGATTAGATGTGGTGCAATTCTCCAACCGAAGAAGAAGATTATTCCTACAAGCAAGAACCCTTTCAGTGCAAGGAAAACAATGTCGAGCGGCGGAACCTGGTTGCTTGCAGCGGCAAGGCCGGGCAGAAGAAGAAGCATGAATACTGTTGCGAAATCTTCGATGACCGATGCAGTTACAACAGTGTGAGATTCTTTTGCTTTCAGGCTTTTTGTTTCTAGAAGGATCTTGCTCATTATTGCGGTGCTGGTTGTCGCGACCACTGCCGCGGCAAACACCGCTTCGATCTGTGATAGTCCTACTGCAAGTCCAACCAGTGTGACGGTGACAAAGGTAACCGTCAATTCGACGACTGCAAGAATGAAGCTGTCGGGTCCGATCTTCTTGATCTCCATCGGATCTAGTTCCAGTCCGACTGTGAAGAGTAGGAGGATTATCCCAAGCGATGCCAACAGGTCGATCGTGTTGAGATTCTGGATGAGTCCAAGCCCGAATGGCCCAATGATAATGCCCGCGAGTAGTTGGCCGACAACAACTGGCTGTTTGATCTTTGAGAAGAGATAGCTGAAGCCTAAGGCGGCAAAGACCGCGAGTCCGAGGTCGAATAGGAAGCTAAAATCAGCTGAGGCCGACAAGTTGACTTTTCCTTGAAGAGTTCTATCATTGATCGTCCTAGGTCCAGTTTAACAGTTTGACTCTTGCGGCCCGAGCTCAGAGTTTCAAACCGCGTGAGAAGGTCAAGAGGTAACAGGGAGTCTTTGTAAGAGCTATAGATTATTGTTACCTAGCACTTGGACCCTATAGTTCTGTTCGTTTCGATAGTTGGGGTAGCCATCACAACAGGACTGATCTACTATAGTCTGAGAACACTCTTTCTATTCAAGAACAACGTGGCCGCTAGAGCGTGGGTATACATTTGTCTCAGCGCGATATTTTCCAGCATGGGAGTTGTAATATTTCTACTCGAATCCATCTCCCCCACGGGGCTACTTCCTGTCGGAGGATCGCTGGAAACTGTTGGAGCATCATTCTTGTTCCTGGGGCTTCGGAAGAATTTTCTGTTCTGGGCTAGCAAAGACCATTTTACATAAATCAGATAGATCATCATTATCCTTCTTCGATAATGGCGCTAGTAATTTCAGGGATATTTTTCAAAGCAAGTAATTTCTATCGAAAGGTAGCCAGTCTGAATATAAACTATCATAGATGTTTTTTCGCGAGAAAAGTAGGCCACGATTATATTTCGGAGACATAGCTGAAACTAAACAGAAACACAGCTTGGAGCGCTAGAGAAAAACGTCAACTCTTGAACAACTAGAGAAGCGAGTTGAAAAGATACAAGGATCTCGCTCTGAACCTCAACCGTTCAATTCACCACCCGACGAAAGTTCCATGCAGCTCATAACCGCTGACAGAATAAGCGAATTTGCCGACCTCGCCGCTGAGAACACTGTCGAGGGAATGATCGCGCAAGATCGTGAAGATTTTGAGACCTCCTGTTTTCACTTCTCGCTCGCTCTGCGACCCGTGTTTCCAGAGTACGATGGCGAGCGGATCTTCAAGGCCGCGGAGGCGTATACGAACGCGCTCTTTGCCCAGAGTAAACTGAAAGATGACAAGCCTCTTTTGAAGGAGGACACTCTACATGATGACAGATGGGAGCCGGTTCGGTCTGACATGCTTAGAATGTGCGATCTTCTCGCGATCCCGAAATCGTATGGGGCTGAAACTATAGAATGGTTCAGGTATCACGCTATTAGAGACGACGCATTCGTGAAGCACCTGATCGAGGCACATCGCATCTTCTTGAAACGCGTTGCCGGTAATGACCGGTTCCACCGGGAACTCGCAGGGCTATACCTAGCGGCCGTGGCGTTGCACGACAAGCACGAGAAACAGGTCGTAACTCTCGGAAAGGATCTCATGCGCACTTACTTCGGGATTATTTTCCGTGAAAAATATCGTTCACAACAGAGGCTTAGCGTCGCGCCACTAGACTCAGCTTCCGTCTGACTTCTGGGATACGGGCACCAGGTCTCGTTATCAGTTCGAGATCGAATAGGTTCTCGAACATCGATACGGTCTTCGGATCGTGAGCTGGATAGTTCAACAGAAAGATTCCAGTTATCATGCTTGAGACCATGAGTTCTAGCCCTTGCCTGACGAAAGAGTGCGCTCTTTCCGTTCCAAGGGTGAAGACCTGATGGGAGATATTGTCGAAGATAATCGTGAATGGATTAGAAGCATACGCCTCTATTGTCTTGTTCATTGAGTCGAGAATAAGTGAACTATCGAAAGCAGGAATGAGAACCACGTTCTCACTCTCCACTTTCGGATAAGACACTCGAGATGTCAAGACGAACATCTTTAGTCCCGGCTCACTGCGCATTGCCGAATGGATTGGACTATCCATTCTAGTGAAAAGGACGACCCTTTCGAAGTTGGAGGCCGCCTCGGTTGCTAGCGATTGAAGTATCTTTTCGTATCCCGAGAGTGGATCGTACTCTAGTAAGATCTTCTGTCCTGCAATCTCATCGTGCGAGAGCCCTACTGTTCTTGAGAACAAATCACTTGACTCAGTCAAGTCGATTACTGGAAGCTTTGATTTCAGCGACTCGAGAGTCGTTTCGTTGCTTTCAAAGGCACGGCGTTCAAAAGTCATCATTGCTTTCACATAATGATCCGCAGTAGCCCATCTCGGATCAGCAATGTGATTTACAAATTGCTGATATGGGCGCTTGGTTGTTTCATTGTAATCTACGACTATTCTCAGCCCGTTCTTGCTGAGTGTTCGGGTTTCGTTTGTTACTGCTTGGACTTGTTCAAGGGCAGCTTCCTCGTCGTACAGGTTTTCGCCTTGGTAGAGGCTGTCAATAGATTGTAGTCTCAGCGTTCCATTCGTCAGATTGTGTTTCACGTCGACACCGTTTCGTGAAAGTTCGTCCCTCGCCTCGGCCTCGTCGCCAGAGTGGAAGTAGAGGACCCGGTTTTGCTGGTTCAGGCCCTCGTTTACGAACCTCGCTACAGATGTAAATTTTGACTGTTCGTTCTGGTAGACTAGAACGATCTGGTCTCCGCGTAAAACTGCTGGATTGGGACCGAGGGATGGTACTAATCCTAGGAAGGCGCGAAGGAAGGATGGTCTCTTGAACGCGTTTACTGCTACGATCAGGAGGCTGACGCAAGCGAGATTGACTAGGCCAAGGACGCTGTATCCCAGGCTGGCTGTGGTGTATCCAAACATTAGTAGTGCCGCGATTGCTGCGAAGGCCCTTGCGATGCGCCTGAGTGCGAATCTCACTTCGCGGTCTCTAAGTTGGGATCTGAGTCGTGACAGAACGACGAACGAGTAAATTGTGAAGGCTACGATGACGCTGGCCGCTGTTGCGAGTAGTAGGGTACTGAGTCCTACTGCTTGGTAGTATGTGTTGTCGAAGACGTAGAGAGCCTGTCGGCTTGGGCTTGGGTCGATGGAACTTGGGTCTGTTATGGTCAGTATGATTAGGAAAACCATGGGGACGAGGTAGAGAATGAATGCGAGGTTGATGGGTTTCCGCGGATTGGCGAAAGCCGATCTTGCGGTGAATTTTTCTGGGTAGTAGTAGAGCTTTGTGACTAGGAGGGCCCAGAGGGTTGCGATTATTGAGGCGGATGCTGAGAAGACTTGGGTCGTGAAACGGATTGTTGACGGGTCTGGGGCGAAGGCTAGGGCGAGTTGTGAGACGGGGAACGCGATGAAGAACGCGTAGATGGCGACGAAGAAGCTCTTGTATTGTCGGAAGTAAGATTGTGGTTCTCTAATTAGGACAAGGATCATTAGAGTATCCACTATGATCGTTACAATGTTTAGGGTCACGGCTAGGATTGGTAGCGTTTTTTCCAGCCCTCTAGGCTTTTGGATCTCTGCCAGCGACTAGTGCTGGCTCAACACCCTCCTTTTTGCAGAGGGCTAAGCGTTGGCGTTGCTGGGTTTAGGCTCGTGTTACTTGAGAATTCGTAGGAGAGTGACGGTGGTTAGGCTACGTCGGGGAGGCCGAGGGATTTCGCCGCGGTCTTTAGGTCTCGCATTCTGCTTCGTATCGTGACTTCTGAGACGCCTGCAGCTTTGGCGAGGTCGCGCTGCATCACCATGGACCCTCTTATTCTGGCGGCTAGGTCAAGTGCGGCTGCGGCTAGACCGTCGGGGTCTTTGCCGACATTTACTCGCAATCGGATGGCTTCGCGGAGGATTTTGCCGGCGAGCATTTCTGTCTGGGAGTCTGCTCCGGCTCGCGAAGCGATCTTTGAGACCCGCTTTAGTGGATCTTCGATTGCCATGGTCACATCAAGTGATCTTACGAGGGCTCGGTAGTAGTGGGCGAGCAGTTTCCGGCTCATGCCTGAGGCCTTCGCGATCTCGCTTAGGGAGCGTGGGACATCTGTTAACCGGCACGCGGCGTAGGTTGATGCTGCGACCATTCCGTTGATTGGTCGTCCACGCACAAGCCCCTTGTTGAGGGCTCGTCTGTACATCAAGGCGGCGCGCTCCGTCACGACTTCTGGCAGGTTCAGTCGCCCCGCTAGTCCGCGTAGCTGGCTCATAGCGCGGGAGAGGTTTCGTGCTGTTGATGATCCCGCTGATGCGCGGAGCTGGGTTCTTCGCAGTCGCCATAGTTGCAGTCTCTCGTCGGCGCTCAGGGAACGGTTAGACGCTTGTGCCCTGGAGATTATTGTTGAGAGGTTCTTGTCGAAGGCGGAGAATCGTCCTGGGGGTCCTGACTGGCTTTCGAGGAGTCCTTCTTCCGTTCTTCTCGGCACTGGTGCCGCGTACTGTTCAGTAGGGTCTGATAAGACGAACCCGCAGTTCGTGCAGATTACTTCGCCGGTCTCAGCGTCTCGGACAAGGCTTGGGCTCCCGCAGTTAGGGCAGACATAGTGTCCAACCTCGTCTCGCGGCTGGTTTCTACGTCGACTTGGTATGGTGCCTCCTAGAGAGTAGTTGGTTTGCGGGGTGCGGGCTGGGGATAGAGTGTCGTTCTTCTCCGGTGTCACCGTTGATGTGCCCGCCAATTGTGCTTATCTAGATGCTCGGGGCCACAAATGAAGCTTGTTACTCTTTTCAGAAAGTTAGGTCGAAAAACCATGCCGGAATACGTTCCCGGGAGGTGCAATATTGGCTTCCGAGGCCGGGCCATACGACTGGCCACAGGCCTGGCCATTTTAGGCGTATTCCTATCAGTGGGCATTCTTCTTCTAGGCTCGTTATCACCCTTTTTCCGTATCTTTCTATTCGTCCCATTCTATGTGGGATTGCTTGCCATACTAGAGGGGTCCATGTCGTTCTGTGTGTTGCATGCGTCGCGGGGGACGTATGATCTTAGCGAGCCGTCTGGGGTTGCGTTCGGGCGGTCTGAGACTAAAAGAGAAGTTGGATCGGAGGAATGGAAACTGATTGACAGGCGAAAGGCTCGGCAGATGCATCTGGAGGCTGTAGTCGGAGCGGTTGTGTTGGCTGTTCTACTCGCCCTTGCCTAGCTGTCCCTGGTTCAATTGAACCATTCTATTGTTGTTCTTGATCGAGAAACGGGAGAGATCAAAGCTCGGCTCTCTTTCCAGGGATAGTTCGGCGAGGAGTCTGCCTATGAACGGTGCGAACTTGAATCCATGTCCCGAGAACCCATAGCCATAGACAGTGTCCGGATTCTCAGGGTCTCGATCGATCACGAAGTCTGAGTTTTCAGTCATATCGTATAAGCACACTTTGCTCTTGACTAGTTTTCCATCGGCCAGTCCGGGAACGAACTTGCGACACGCGGCTCTACACTGTTCTATCTGTTCTCGGTCGACGGTCCGGTTTGCGGTCTCTGGGTCGACGGGGTCGTTGAGTTGTTTGTTTGAGATCTTAACCGCATCTATTCCGGTAGCGGGGAGACCGTAGTGGTAGTCTGTGAAAAATACTGGACACTCTTCCGGTCTGAACTTTTCCAGATTTTGCTCTGGTTGTAGGTAGATTACTTGTTGTCGGGTCGGCTTGATCCGAACCAGGTTGTCATGCAGGAAATCGTTGGTCCAAGGGCCGACTGTAACGATCAGTTTCTTTGCCCTGATCGATTGCCCATCCACGGTTTTGATCTCGATCCTCCTGTTCTTCTCAATCTTCGTCGCATGTTTTTCAGCTATTTGGACTCCGCGCTTTTTCAACTGACTCGTGAAGGTTTCCAAAATCTTCGACGCGAGTAGGACTCCACCATGGAGATCGTAGAAGGCTCTCTCCGCCTGAAATTGGGGAAACTGTTTTCTTAGATCGTGTTCTTCG
>CAYRXJ010000081.1:0-6673 GCA_964428235.1 uncultured Candidatus Bathyarchaeia archaeon
TGGGCCAGAGCGTGTGCGGAGGAGGTAAAGCCTTTAGAACGAAGGAATTAGTTTGATAGATTTCTCTGACAAATTACGGGCATTTGTCAGCCATACTCAGGGTGTGTCGGAACCTTGCAGATAGTTTCCGAACCCGACTAGCCAGACTAGCAGGGGATAGATTATCATGCTCTCCCATCCGCCGAGGCCGAGGACTAGTTCTTGGAGTCTCTGTGTGTATTCCGGAATACTATCCGCACAGGTCCCACAGGGCCCAACCAACTGGCCTCCGACAAAAATAACAAATGTGGAAGCAAGGCTCAGTGAGCCGAGACCTAGCGCGAAATACCTGAATCGAGATCGTATCACCTTGTAACTTGAGATGGCGGCTAGGCCACCAAAGATGAAGGCTAGTGGGGCACCGACTGAATGTAAGACCAAGTTCACGTTTTCTGGAGACAGGCCCGCCAGCAAGATGCCAATGCCTGGCAGTAGATTCAAGATCGTAGTTCTCCTCCGATTTGTTCGGAAGAGATAGTATGCTCCGAGAGTCCAGCTGATCCCGAGTCCTAGTATTGCTGTCTCTTCGATTATCGTGGTCCTTGTCCCGACTGCGGCAAGATCGCTCAACGCATTCGTCTGGAGGCTGAAATTCGGGTAGATCGCTTCAGACACGGTAGTCAACAACAAGAACAACATGCCCCCAAACACGAACAATTCTCCTGCTCGCCTTCGGTCTGAAGACACAACTCCTAGCTTGTCTTGTTCTTTGGGATGTGTCATCTTCTCGGATGCCTCTCTACTAATGGTGAATCACGACCCGTCTTATCTAAGAAAACCCCCAGGGTTCATCGCGGTTTCAGACAACGAAGGGTTTGTCCAAGAACGCGAATGGGCTTGGGGAGCGCGTTAAGGCATGGAGTCAACCCAAGCTCCATGAGAAGCTGATTCGGAATGAACATCCAAGTTATGTTTCGACTGACCGGAATCCTTGTGTTTTTGCAGCTCGCATTGGGAGGACTCCTGACTTTCGGATTCATAGAACCTCTGCCCCACATTGTCAATGGATTTGTGGTCCTGGGATTCTCAATCGCAACACTGGCCATCGCCCAGAGGTTGAACCCGCCATTCAGGCAGCTTCAAGGCCTCTCAACAGGCATGGTCATCCTGATAGTAGTGCAGATCTTGCTCGGATTCTATACTCTCGCCAGTGGCAGCCAGGTCGTTGCGTGGGTGCATTTTCTAGTGGCTATGGGTATTTACGGGATGAGTATTGCGGGAACGTTCATGTCGATGAGAATGGATTATCAGTCTAGAAGACAGCCGACCCCTACGGCTGGGCTACAGGCGTAGGTTCTGGCCCAAACCACTAGGGAGACCAAGTCTTTTTCACAAGAGTGTACTGCAGAATCTATCGGGTCTTCATGCGTGTCTCAACTTCTCGTTGAATCCAGTCGAAAGCCTGGACGATACGCTCGACCATCGTCAAGGAAGCGAATCTGACACCGGGCTGCTGTTTGACCCATTCAAGAATATCGTTTCCCTGAGCGATGTTCGCAGCCGCGAAACCGAAGATTAAGCCGCTCCTCGAATCATTAGCTCTAAAGATTATGTCTCCAATTCTCGACGCAACGGACTTCTCTATCTCTAGTCTCTGGTCTGGCTCAGTCTCCACCCTCAACTGGTAAGATATGCCCTCGGCCTTTCCAAGATCAACTATCGGCATCGCGAAAATTGCTGCCTCTTGCATCATCATGTTCAGCCTGCGCTTGACGGTTCTCGTCGAGACCCCGGTTTTCTTGGCAATGAAGTCCAGTCTCGTTTCAGCATTTTTCAGAAGATGACTTACTATCTCCCAATCCAATCGTGTCATTCGAAAGTTTGACGTTCTGAGTCTCAGCCCAGGGATTACCGAAACGTCGCCCTCGACGACCATTCCGGCAAACGATTCAGGAAAATTCTGCTCGGGGCTGGCAAGTAGCGTGACGATCACGCTGTTGTCATAAGCGCTTACGACGTTAATGACTCCCTCCATCTTCGCGAGACGAGGGATCGCGTTCTGCTTCGACTCTCTATTCTCGAACTCGATGCGGAGAGAAGCAGACGCCCGGCCGAGCAGTGAAGCGTTCGGGAGGAGGCGATAACCGAGTAGGTATCCGCTGCTTCGTAGATTCCTTATCCTGTTCCTAACCGTCTCTTCGTCAACGCCGAGCCTCGCAGCAATCTCCACGTACGACCTTCTGGCATTCCATACATCCGGTGAGCCCCAGAGCTCTCTAATGAGAGAGGAGTAGGCCTTGTCCCGGATCGACATACAACTTCCTCCTTTGACGAGAGCGTCCCTCTCCTTTTTTCCTATTAAATGCGAAAGCTGACATTATGATTGACTGAAGAAAACTCGCTCGGCCACGTTTCGTGGAAGATGCCGTTGAAACACATCACCGCCTTTCGGTCAAGCAATCACAGATCCAGGGCACGACTCCAGATCACGGAATACCATCCATTTGCAACAACAGGTCGAAATCCTAACAGTCTCATGCCAAATCTACCAAGATCACTATGGAAGTTTACGCGGTAAGGCCAAGAGTCCCCAGAGGGGCATAAACCACCGGTCTGGCCGCTTCAGAACGGATTCTGAAGCCCTGTAGCCTAATCTAACGAACGAACTCTTCGCTTTCTCAGGTTCAAAACCAAAAACCCAGCGATACCTGCGGCGATGGCACCGCCAGCGATTCCATACAGAGTCTCTGGCCGAAGGATCGACGAGCCACTCGGGGATCCCGAACCTCCGGGGGTGGAAGTATTTCCTCCGGATGTCGGCCCTGGCCCTCCGTTGGAGGTGCCGACAGTAACGGTCAGGATGGTATAGTAGATCAAGGGAGTAGTGGCCCAGAATAGAGGGATCTTGTAGAATGCTGTGATATTGATCGCGTAGTTTCCGTTTTCGACCGTAGAGGGCACCAGCAAGGTCAGAGTTGAAGTCCCGGGAATAGAAGTGTCTGTCACGTTGAGCTTCGAGGGGCTCAAAGTCGCCGTTGGACCTCCTGTTGGACCAAACGCCGTGAGGTTTACAGCTCCAGTCCATCCATAAACTGGTCTTACAGTAATGACCGAGGTCCCGGACGAGCCTTGGGCAATGCTCAATTGCACTGGGAAAGCATCGACCTCGAACGGAGAGGCTGTTACTCGAATTGTCGCTACATGTCCGTCTCCATTGGAATCGAACGCGACAACGAGAATGGGGCCTGTTCCAGACTGGTAGTAGGCCGGAAATTCTGGGTAAAGATCGGTCCTGATCTCCACCGTGATAGTTAGGGTCGCAGTCGCACCAGTGCCGGGCGAGACGAACAGTGATCGAGGATTGATCGCCAATGGTTCGAACCCAAGGGGCATCAGAGACAAGCTCCCAGAAAACCCGTTGAGACCCGCAACGTTAATCGTCACTGAAGCCGAGAATCCAAACGCCACAGAAATACTGTGAATATTAGAGGTGATGTTGAAGTCCGGTCCGATGATCGGAGGCGCTATGATTATGGTTAGGGGCAAACCGTGCCCGATGTAGCCTGCGTTCGCCCCGATTGTTGTATTGTATGTGCCTAGGCTGGTGTCAGAGGAGGCCTCCACGAGCAGTGTCGTCGCGTTAGTCCCCCCGGGTGCAAGGATAGGATAAGAGGGATAGAAATTGGTTGATGGATAAGGCGGGATCACCGGGAGAGGAGCTAACTCGAGGCCTAGCCCGTTAGAAAATCCGTTAACACTCTGAAACGTGATGGTAACCGCTCCGGCAGATCCTTGGTGAACGGTAAGCGTGGTTTTGTCAGATGACATTGTGAAGTCCGGACCTACTGTTACTTCCAATCCGTAATATCTGATGATGTTCACGCCCTCCAATCTCGCAGACCCCGTGAGATCAATAAAGTAGGGGCCCGCGGTCGCGTTACTTCGAACCGTGACAGTCAGGTCAAAGCTTTGAGCTGATCCCGCTACTAGCTGAAGGTTGATGAGGCCAGGACTGAAGGCCAACTCGTTTTGATAGGGCTTGAAGTAAGATGTTGCTGTTGCTGTGATGTTCACTGCGCCTGAGAATCCGTTCAAGCTGGCTACGCTAACTGTTGCAGTCTGAGTTGCAAAGACGCCTTCCTGAAAAGTTACGAAACTGGGAGTTGTCATGATGGCATAGTCTAGTCCGGTCACGCTGATTTGAATGGTGGAAGTCTTCTGGATGGATCCGTCGCTTGCATTGACTACGATGTTGTAGTAGCCTGAGGGCATCTTCGTTGCTGCGTTGATGTAGATTGTAGAGTTAGCCGTAGGAGTTGACGGGGAGAGGGTGACGGAGGAAGGGAGGAAGGATACTGTCAGATGAAGAGTGTCATACTTTGAGGTTAGGCTAACTGTTCCCTGATAGCCGCCAAGCCCCTCAAGAGTAATCGTTGAGGACGAACTGCTTCCCTGTTTCATCTCGATCGCACTCGTTGAGGAAATCTTGAAGTCGGTTTGCACCTCGACAGTTATCACCGCCAAATGCGTTATTGTCCCGTTTGTTGCGAGAACGAATATGTTGTACCGTCCAAGGGGGATTGAGAGCGGGGCGGTGATGTTGAGTTGTGGACCGTACCCGGTGGGAGGGGAACTGTACTGTATTACAAACGTGGTTGAGTTGGGAGAGACGTTGAGGTCTTGGGGGATGGCGCCGGCGGCGAAGTGCATTGTCTGAGGGGTAGGGTAGGCAAAACCGTTGACCCCGCTTATGAAAACATTAACGGTCTGGGATGTACCGCGCACAATGCCAAGGCTTCCGGCGGTGAAGAGCCCAAAGTTATCGGCGTTGTATGGTATGACGTGATACTTCACCGTGGTCATATGCGTCAGGGCTCCTTGGCTCCCGGTGACGTTCACAGTGTACAGGCCCGGGCTCGAGGCGCTAATCGAAAGCAGAGTTGAGTTGTGGGGTGACTCTGGACCTAACGTAATACAGTAGCAGGTCCCTAGGCCAGCAAAGACACCACTTGAATAAGAAAGAGTGAGACTGATGGTCCCCGAAAACCCATTCAAGCCGGTCGCATTGATCAAGTCATTGTTGAATTCGCCTGGGAGACCGTAGAGGTCCTGCGCGACCGCTCCCATCGTGAAATCAGGACTCGAGACTCCGTGGACAAAGCTGAAAGACCCTGAAGCGAGGAGGAACAGACAGGCAGCTATCGATGAGAGGCTTCCACGCAATCTTGTCTGACCCGTTAAGGTGAACGCCGAATTTATCCTAGACGTCGGTTTCTTAGAGCAGTCTGAAGTCCTCCTGACTGTTGTGAGAACGATGTGAGTGTTCGTTCTCTAAACGAACGGCAGAACCCACAAGATCTATAGCTTGGCTAGTCCCATTTTCTTGAGCTGTTTGTATGCCAAGAAGACTACCAGTGCTATGACTAGGAAGTTTATGATGCTGGAAAGGAAGTCGCCGTATGCGAAGGTGACTTGTTTTCCTGATAGAGTAGAGTTTGTCGAGTAGCCTAGAGTTGCAAGATCTCCGGGCAGTACGAGTCCGATCAGTGGATTGATGATGTCCTTGACGAGGGCCGAGACAAGATTGCCGGAGGCGAGACCGATGACAAAACCGATAGCCAGACCAATAACGCCGAACGTTTGAAGAAAGTCGACAAAATCTTTGAAGAAGCCTTGTTTCTTCTCGGAGGCCTTGTCCATCTTATCCAAGATAGAGGGATGGTTGCGGGTTCCGAGTTTATTTAAGCCGAAGGGTGAAATCGAGGACCGATCGAGTAGACCAGCTTCTGCCCTTTCTCCGTCTCCTCGATCGTGAGATTAAGAACGCTCTTGTCCTCGATCTCAAGGAGCTTCGCAAGATCCTTCGGAATCAACAAGTACTTGCTCCCCTTGATCCGTGTCGGAGTCAACTGTATACCCATTTTTTCCATCAACCTTTCCGTGATTGTAATCTAGCTGCTGCCTAGCGATAATCGCGACGTAACCAGGACGTAGTTCGCGAAGTCACAATGTCCCGACGACATTTTGGCACTGAAAATGATACGAGCGTTTCAACCCAACTCTTGTTCGTTTTTCCGCCGAGACACAAAGGTTACAGAATAATGTCAAGTGTGGACAGTCGAATCGGGACTCGGCCGTTTTGATGCCCTGATTTCTTTCCTTAGGTCTTGGTGCGCTTAAATATGACGTACGTCATGCCGCTCTCAGATCAAAGAAAAAACGGGAACTGAGAGCATGAGCCAGCTAGAGATCAAGGATCTCCACGCATCAATCGAGGGAAAGGAGATTCTCAAGGGTGTCGATTTCCAGGTTAAGCAGGGCGAGATTCATGCTGTCATGGGACCTAATGGCTCGGGCAAGAGCACGCTCGCATCAACAATAATGGGACATCCGAAATACAAAGTTACCAAAGGAGACATCAGTTTCGATGGAGAAACCCTGCTCAAACTTGCACCCGATGCTCGCGCAAGGAAAGGGGTCTTTCTCGCTTTCCAGTATCCCTACGAAGTTCCAGGAGTATCGCTCGCCACATTTCTCCGCACCGCCTACAACTCCGTCCGACAAGGAGGAAAAAGAGGAGACCTCGGCCAAGAAATGGTCTCAGTCCTCGAATTCAGAAAACTGCTCAAGGAAAAACTCAAACTCCTAGACATGGACGATTCCTTCGCAACACGATATCTCAACGAAGGCTTCT
>CAYRXJ010000082.1:0-3407 GCA_964428235.1 uncultured Candidatus Bathyarchaeia archaeon
GCAGAAAAGTCAAGCATATTTCTCAGATCAATCGGCTCAATCGAACGATACAATCTGAAGCAAGAAGAACTCAAAGATCCAAAGACCGCGTTCGAGACACTATCGTCTCTCTTGAGCACCGACACACAATCCCGACAATCGCTGAGAGCACGAGAGGCTCTACTCTCACAACAACTATTGGAAGAGCCTCAGATCAAGGAACATCTCAATCTCGTCCAGAACGAGGTCAAACGGGTTGAAGAGAAAATCACATCCTCCAAACTTCCTATCCTCCCAGAGGGGCTCGTCTTCTCGGAAGGCCTCCTTGAAGAGACTAATGATGCAAGAGACAGCCTCAAAGATTCAGTCTCTAGAAACAAGACCCAGATCGAGGAATCAGTCTACCGACAACTAGAACTCCGCCAATTAATTGAGGAAAATGCAGGTCTGGAAGACCAAGCCAAGACACAACTCAAGAAAGTTCTACTCCTCGAAAAAGACTGCGCTGTAGTAAAGCTCTCCGTCAAAGGATTGGAACAAACATCAGAATCACTGCGAAACAGGGTCAAACCGCAAGTCGAGCGGTACATGGGACTTATCCTTCCGATAATTACATCCGGAAAGTACAAGGCAGTCCAGCTCGACGATGACTATACCGTCAAAGTCTTCGACCCGGAAGCCGGAGAGTTCAAGCCGAAGGAAGTCTTCTTAGGCGGGACTGAAGACCAACTCTTGCTCGCTATGAGACTAGCCTTTGCTCTCGCCCTGCTCCCGCAAGCGAAAGGTCACAACCCGGAATTTCTATTCCTCGACGAGCCACTAGGTAGTTCGGATAGAGTCCGCCGAGATGGAATCCTAAAGCTCCTTCATCAGGAACTGGCTCAGAACTTCAAACAGATCTTTCTAGTCAGCCACGTAGGAGATCTAGAGGGAGAAGCGGACAACATAATTCACATGGACAATGGAACTATCCGCGAAGTTATCGGCAGAAGCGCCGTTCCAAAACAACCAGTCGCGGTTCCCGCTTAAGCCTAGGCTCCACCCTCTACCCGATGTAATGCGGAACCACAGGGGGCTTCAGAACCCTCAATGCCTCAGACAGTGTTTGTTCAACAACAACCTGAGTATTGCCTACCTCTGAGAAGAGAGATGTCCAAAGAAGAAAGGCCGTGCCCTCATTCTCGGTTGCTTGAAAGAAGCCGAAGCTCTCAAGGGACGCGACAATTCGCCGATACCTTTCGGACCGTTGGGAAAGACCAACTGCAATAGTCCAGTCTCCCAGTCGATCCTGACTTACACCGATGGTCGCGTCGGAAAGAACCATCTTGAAACCTGGCGCGTGGCGAGACCCGTCAAAGACAAAATCGAGAGATCCTATCCTGCCAGCCTGGCTCCGGCTAAGCTTTTGCAGCTCACGCTTGTCATTCATAACAGCCTCTCCCTCGACTATCCTGCTTAACGCTCGTGTTACCCATAGTGTAGAGAGACTGAAGACTGTTCAGGTTCCTCCGGAGTTTATATCGCGCGACTCTCGTTTGATAGCTTCTCACCGGCGAGTTTGACATGTCCATGTTCGATCTCGAAGAGGACAGGCTCGTAGCGGAGATAACGGATAGAGGTGCCCGAAGAGTACTCATCCAATTGCCAGACGGCTTCAAAAACGAAGGGGTACGCCTCGCGAGACTTGTACATCAGAAAACTGGCGCTGATGTCTTCGTCTCCGCCGCCCCCGCATGGGGAGCATGCGATCTTTCCCTCGATGCTGCTAGCAGATTGAAGGCCGATCTACTCGTCCACTATGGTCATAACGAATTCCTCAGAGATGGGTCAAACGAGATTCCAGTAGTGTACATTCCGGGAAAAAGCAATCACGACATCATTCCAGTAGTCGAAAAATCGATTCCTCTCCTTCAAGGCCAAAGTGTCGCGCTCGCGACAATGATTCAGCACCTTCACAGGTTGCCAGAGGCAAGATTCCTTCTTGAAAAGAAGGGGTTCAAAGTTCACCTTCCGAGCCGCGGTCCGTGGTCTCACGAAACAGGTCAGGTTCTTGGCTGCGACTACTTCGGGCTCAAGAAGATCGAATCAGAAGTTGACTCTATTCTTGTAATTGGGAGTTATTTTCACGCGATTGGGGCCGCACTCTCTGTGAAGAAAACCGTGGTTTACGCCGACCCATATGACAGCACAACCAGGAATCTCGATCGTGACAGGGACCGGATCATCCGCCAAAGATACGCTATGGTCGATAAGGCTCGGAACGCGAACAACTTCGGAATAATTGTTTCGACCAAACCAGGACAAAGCAATCCACAACTTGCACTCTCGATTTTCAAGCAGATAGAAGACGCGGGTAAGAAACCCGTCATTCTTTACGCTGACGAAGTAGTGCCCGCGAAGCTTCTGGACTTTATTGACACTGAGGTTTTTGTTGATACCGCGTGTCCTAGACTCGCGCTCGACGATCCGGAGCGGTTTCCGAAACCCATCCTCACCCGCGACGAGATAATGGTCGCTATCGGTACATGGACGTGGGAACAGCTTCTAGACCGCGGACTGGTTCGCCTCTAATTGGCCATGCGACCAGCTATTTCGAAACGCCGGCTCGAATTATCCCTGGAAAAACTAAAGATCCTAGAAACTCCCGATCTTAAGTTAGAGCAGTACCCTGTCTCGGCTCAAGCGGCAGCTGAGTTATTGTACATGGCTGGCTTCGAGCATCACGATTTGCAACGAGAGGTTATTGACCTTGGAACTGGGACGGGACGTTTAGCGATTGGCGCAACAATGGTTGGAGCATCGCATGTCGTGGGTGTCGATGTCGACGAGAGAGCAATAATGATCGCAAGGGAGAATGCGTTGGCGGCTGGGGTCAAGGTTGACTGGATAGTTTCCGACATCGCCAAAGTTGCCGGAAAATATGACACGGTCATAATGAATCCTCCGTATGGAACGCGGTCTGCACACCTCGACACCAAGTTCCTCGACCGAGCCTTCGAACTCGCGCCAACGACTTACTCGATTCACAAGAGCTCGACGAGAGACTATCTTTCCCGATTCATGGCCCAAAGAGGGCGAAAGATTGACTCCCTCCGTAGCCTGGATCTGAGGATTCCTCATCTTTTCGCATTTCACGACAAGAAATGGGAGAGTGTACAAGTTGACTTGTACCGGATTGAGTCTTAGCCTGACGGTTTCTTATCTTCATGTTTTTCGGGGGAAGATGATGGAGCTCGCTCCGAAGTAAGAATGGTCGAAGAATTAGAGATGTTCTGAGCAACCGGTAGTTTCGCGCCTCTCACGCGAAGCCTTCCGATTTGTCGGGTTATCGCGTTAACTAATCCCGGCCTCTTTGTTGTCCCGGCTTTAGGTTTACCTCGGAGAAGTATGTAGGTCGTTACGAACGAGGTCGCGCCAAGAATCACTCC
>CAYRXJ010000082.1:3507-6638 GCA_964428235.1 uncultured Candidatus Bathyarchaeia archaeon
GTACGTTCGACAGCGGTTTCAATGGCCTCGTCTTCTTTTGCCCCTCCAACCACGTATTCTCTGATCCTAGTTACCAGGAATATGTCGTAGTCTAGTCCCAAACCCAACATTATGACGAGAAGCATGATTGGAAGTATCCAGATTAGTTCCATACCAACGTAGGTGTGAAACACGTAGATGACTGCGGCCATGGCCCAGGAGATGCTGAGGAGTATGGTGAAGATGAGACGGAGGGGTGTGAATATGGATCCTAGTGCGATCATTAGGACCACGAAGACTCCGACGAGAACTAGTACTGTCATGTTGAGATAGTCTCCTGCGCTTGAGTTTGCGAGATCTGCGACGGATGCGGTTTCTCCCCCTACGAGTAATGAGGAGGCTCCAAGTAACTTGTCGTTGGCCTGGAGGACGTTGATGTTTTGCCGGATCTTTTCCAGTGTCGATATAGCTTGATCTGTATAGGGCTCATCGGAGAGGTCTGCCCAAACCATCGCTGACTTTCCATCGCTTCCAAGGAATGGTTTCATGCTCCGAATCATGGCTTGTTGTTGAGCCGCGTCCAGCTGGTTGAATGATGTGAACGCGATTGGGTCACCCGAGGGATGTGTTAGGCCGTAGACTTTGGAGACGCCGGGAAGGTTGAGTGTTGAGTTTTCCGCGTAGGATAGGGATTGGAGGGCGGTGATATTGATCCAAATGTCTGTTGCGAGGAGTTCAGGTGTTTGGACAATTGTGTAGGTCGGGGTTATGGTGCCAGGTCCGAATCCTTGGACCATGCTGTTGTAACCCGCCTTGCTTTCAAGCGAGTTTGGAACTTGACTTATCAGATCGTGGCTAGTCTTCGAGGACAGTACTGTGCTGGTGGCGGGGAGGCTTACTGCAAGGGCAACAATGAGGATAAGTTTCGAGTGTTTGGCGGTGAATCTTGCTGCTCTGGCGTAGTAGCTGTTTCCTTTCGGTTTCTTCTTTTTCCAGAGTCCGAGTCCGCCTGGCCAGAACATCTTGTCACCAAACATCGACAATATTGCGGGAACAAGCGTGAGGGCGACGAGCAGTGCGATGGATATGCCCATCATCACCGCGATGCCAATTGATCTCAACATGCCGAAGCCCGCGATGGCTAGGCTTCCGAACGCGATGACGACTGTTGCTCCGCTAGTCACGATGCTCTCTCCGGCCCATGTTACGGCGCGTTCGACCGCATCCTTCTTTCCTCTGCCCATCCGTCTCTCCTCGGCGTATCTGCTAACTAGGAATATGCAGTAGTCTGAACCTGCGCCGAACATCGCGACTGGAAGAAGCGTGAGTATTAGGAAGTGGACGCTGGTGAAGAGAGAGCCGATGACGTAGACTAGACCGAAAGCTATGCCGACTGATATTCCGATTGCGGAAACAGGAATTAGCGGGGCTGCGAGTGAGGCGAAGAATATTCCGACTATGATGATGATCAGGACGACTGTTATCGGGTCAATTCTCTCCACGTCTCTGATAGATTCCGTCTCGATATCATAATTGAAAGCCGGTGCTCCTGTCACGTAGACTAGCAAGTTCGTATTGCTGAACAGGTTCGCGTGTTCCACGTCCGTTCGTATGCTCGCGATGCTGTTCTTCGGGTCCGGTCCAGATGTCCGGAAGTCGAGAATAACCAACATAGTGTCGTTCTTTCCTGAAACGAATTGCGTGTATACGTCGCGGCTCGGCTGGATAGGATAGCTGTTGATGTTGTAGTTTCGAAGGAGGCTGTTCGCGAAAATAGCGAAGTCTCCATTGCTTGCGGCAGAGCCGAGGTTGAAGATCTGTCCAATTATGAATGTCTGAGTAAGGGTCGCGTTGACTGTCTGAGCGAACGTGTTTACGACGAATGTCTGAAGGGCGCCGGGATCATTCCAGTAATTGTTCGGGCAGGTGTTTGGACAGAGATTGTAGAGGTTGAAGAAGGATGCTGCCTTTACGAATAGGACCTGAGTCTGGAGGTCCATTATCGTCGACTGGAAGAATGGAATAGTCACGTTGTAGAATGATGGCTGAGTGGTGATGGTTGGATTTCCTTTCGTGACATTTTGTGCTCTCGCGAGAGGCGGGGCCACAGTTGTAAGCTGGGTTTGAGTGTAGCTAGCAGCCGCGAAAGTCTTGTTCCAGGACTTGTAAAACAGGTTTAGGTACGAGATTGCCACTTGTTGGTAGGCAGGTGGGGTTTGGGACTGGATCGTCGCCCAAGTCGACTGGTTCGCTTTCTGGTTGTAGGCTGCGACCTGTGCTTGTGTTATGTTGAAGGGTCCAGAGTTTACCAACGTCGTCCATTGTGCCGCATAGACGGCTGGGATGCCGAATTCTAGAGATGTGGCTAGGCTCGTGAGATTCTTTTCCTGGTAGAGCTGGAAGTGGACCTCGCTTGTGTATCCTACGAGCAACTGGTAGTAGATGTCGTAGATTGTTGTTACATTGCTGAGGTTGGTGATCATCCTATCGTTATGGAGAGTCTTGTTGAGGTTGAGCGTAAAGTCTCGGACGTCGTTTCCTCTAACGTCGGTCGAGGTGATTACGACGACGACGCTGCTCCCTTGGTTAATGCTGAACTCTTTGCTCACGATTGATTGTGCGATGCTTGATTCTGAGGTCTTCGGGTTGTAGGCTGTCTCGCTGTAGACGATTACGCTCTGGACCTGCAGGATTGCAGGAACGCTGAGCGCGAGTGCTACGAGCCAGATCGCGAAGATAGCCCGGTTGTGTTTGATGATGGTACGGGCTAGCCTTGTGAAGAGCAATCCTTGTTCCCTCGTTGCAGGGTGTAAAGCGAGGTCGAAACGACCCGAGCGTGATTTAGCGGTACTGTAACCTTGAACTCGCGGCTGAGGCTATTCTGGGGCGTTGAGTATGTCTATTAGGTGAAACCGTCCTCTATTCGAGAATCGGTGAGCTTGGCTGAAGCCTGTAACACTGCTTCTGGCGCAAACGGGTCCTAGAGTCGGAATCAAGGAGCGGAATCTCAAGCAGATCGCGGAACAGGCGGCTAAGGCTCGCAGAAAAAACGTGGATCTTCTCGTCTTTCCTGAGCTTCACCTTACCGGTTATTCGATGAAGGACGAGGTTTCGCATCTTGCGGAACCGGTCCCTGGTCCAAGCACCAAGAA
>CAYRXJ010000083.1:0-6634 GCA_964428235.1 uncultured Candidatus Bathyarchaeia archaeon
GAACGAGGTCGGGGTTATTCCTAGCATCGAACTCGAACCCTTTCAATTCCTTTCGTCCGATGATGAAGTTGTCTCCGTCCTTTTCTATCTCAAGTCCGATGTTTGATGCTATTTTCATAATAGCCACGTCCGGCCCACAATCATATGATCCCAAGCCAGACAAAGTGATTTGATCTCCAGCTGTTCCCAGAGCGGCGATGAGGAATGCTGCAGAGGAATAGTCTCCAGGAACCTCGTGCGACGCTGGCTTGAATAATTGAGGGGCTCTCACTATGAATCTCTTCTCCGATTCTTCAATCTCGATGCCGTGTCTCCTCAAGACGTCAACAGTCATGTCGACATAGGGGCGCGACTCGAGTTCTCCCTGGACGTTTATCACGACATCTCCGGCTGAGAGTGAGGCAGCGAACAATAACCCTGAGATGAATTGAGAGCTGATGTTGCCTGGAACCGACACTTCCCCGCCGATCAACGGGCCCTTGACCTGGACTTCAAGTCCTTCCTGCGTAGTGTGGGTCTGGATTTTCGCGCCTAAACTCGTTATTGCTTGAACGAGTGGACCAAGAGGTCTAGAGGCTAGACCTCGGCTTGCCGTTAGGGTAGTTGACTTTGAAGAAGTGGCTGCGACTGCGGTGAGAAATCTGAGGGTCGCCCCGGACTCTCCACATGTGATCGGCTCCTTGGGGGCCGGGGGATTCCTTTTTCCTTGGACAGTCAAGCTGTTCTTGTGGGCATTTACTCTGGCTCCTAGTTGTTGTATGGCGCGGAGAGTTCGTTGAGTGTCATCGCTTTGCAATCCCCCAATGATCGTTGATTCTTCTTCAGTCAAGAGTGCAGCGATGAGTGCTCGGTGAGTGTACGCCTTGGATCCTGGGGCTCTGACTTCTCCGCGCAGGGGTTGCGGCCCTTTTAGCCTGACGTTCACTTTTCGATCATCGCCTTGGAGAAGTTCGGACTTGTCTCGATTATCTTGCCTTCAAAATGCTCGAATGCTTGGCGGACTTTCTCCAGGTGTCTTGCACTAATTATGGCTGCGATGGAGGGTCCTTTTCCTGAGAGTCCTGCGCCAAGAGCTCCCGCTTCGATGGCTGATAGGGCGGGGCCTGGGTCCTCGTCGAGGACAGATGAGATCGCTAGTCCATTGGTTGTGAGCGCATCCCAAACGCGTCCGTTGGATGCCTCGGCGTAAGCTTGATCGGACATTTCTTTGACCGAAAGGAACTGGGCCCTGTCGAGCTGGCTAGTGAAGGTCTTTCGTGGTGGCACGAGAATGAGTATCTTGAGATTGGCTGAAATCTCCAGTTTCTTCTCAATCCTCCTTCGATCATTATCGGTCAAGAATGCTCCTCCATGATACGAGGCGAGAGAGTCGTCGTACGCGCCAGTTAGACTCACCTTGGACTCGATTGATGCCTCAACGCCGATATCGATGAGAACATCGTCGTCCGGTTGTTGGTCCAGAGCGGAGGCTGTTGCTAAGGCGATCGCGTTTGCTGCAGCGCTGCTGCTCTTGAGGCCAACTGCAATCGGGATATTCGATGATGTGATTAGTCTCCCGTCCAGTTTTCCCTCATAACCATAGTGCGAAAGTGTTTTCTTGACAACAGTGACCGCTAACGGACCCGGATCAGTCTCTTCACCGAGGATTAGGGCGGAGATCTCGCCATGTCCTTCGTATAGGTTGATTTGTGCTCTGGTCCAGAGGCCCATTCCGAGGGCCCCTCCTTTCCCAGTTGGGAACGCGTTTAGTATGCTGATGGCTCCGTGGGCGAGAGCTTGACCAGTTCCCTTCATCTCCAATCCCTTCCGAGATGATCGACAAGAGAGGTTCGCATCAACGAGAGGGGAGCGGGCTCGCCGAGCCAGATCTCGTAAGAGAGCGCGGCCTGCTGAACCAGCATCTCCAGCGGGCTAATCATGCCCTTTGTTGTAGGAAGATCTTCGCTTCGTTTGTCGTATGCTAGGTCGAAGATCCAGGGCAAGTTCTTGATGTTGTTCGGAGAGATTCCGATCGATGCTAATAGCGTGGATGATTGTATTGGTGTCGCATTAACGACGAGATCTGTTTCTTCGAGCAAATCTTCCAGTTTCTTTCTCTTTAGGGCTCCGTGTGAAATCTGGGTTGGGCCTTTAGTCTGATCAGCCAGTTCCTTTGCTTTTGCATTGGTTCGGTTGAGAATGGTGATGCTGCTGCAGTTTTCTTTCGAGAGCCGTTGGACAAGAGATCGAGCTGCGCCTCCTGCGCCGAGAATTAGGATGTGCTTTCCGTGGGGCTCGAAACCGTATTCGCGAAGAGCTCTTAGAGCTCCTTCTCCATCGGTATTATACCCGATCAGTCCTTTGTTCGTGTTCGCGACTGTGTTTGTTGCCCCACAAAGCTCGGCACTCTGGTCAAGGGAATCTAGGAACTCTATCACTGCGGTCTTGAGAGGCATTGTAAGATTGAATCCGGCGAACTCGAGAGTTCGTGCGGAATCGATCGCTTGTTTCAGATTTTCTCTCGACACGTTGAAGGCTACGTAGGCTCTGTTCAGTGATTGTTTCTGGAAGGTCGTATTGAAGATTATCGGGCTGAGACTGTGAGCGACAGGCGAGCCGTACAGCGAATGGATCTTCATAGTCCCGTCTATCAGTCTCACTCAACTCCCAGCATTTCGTAGATGCGGCGTAGTTCAGCGATGGTAGATTGCCCAGGCGCTGTCTCTTGTCCTCTTTCAAGGGACGCGTAGGTGAAATAGGCACCATAGAAAGGAGCGAGTAGTCGCGACCAAACTCCGGGGCGTCCCATAGCGAAGCTGACTATTGGTGAGTTCTGATGATTCGCCTTTAGCAAGCCGAGAACTGTGAGATTGTCCTCTGGCTTCTGGGAGGTCGTAACGATCTTGCAGATGTCGGGCTTGAACTTCTGCAGTTGAGATAGAGTTGAAGCGAGCTTGGCAGGATCTGGTGTTCGGAAGTGGTCGTGATGTGATAGGATGATCTTTGCGCCCTTCTCACGGAATGTCTTGATGACGCGATCTAATTTGGCGGTGGAGAGTTCTAGATCAACATATTCGAACCCGCCTTCCACAGCGTCCATCAGAACTTTGAGACGTTCGGTTTCTGTTCTGTCGAAGGATCCTTTCTCGGACAGGGGCTTGTTTTTCCCTATGATCGGCCGTTCGATTTAGCGAGCGACTTTTGATGGTCCGTGATGGCTCGGTAGCTTGTCAAGCCGAACCTCAACTAGATCCGCGGATAGTCTTTCGGCTCTCTGGGCCCTGCCCAATAGCTCGGGCGTGTCTGTTGACGATATGGACACGCAGACTTTCGGGTTCACCTTTCGACTATCATCTCGTCAGCAATTTTTCTCCCGAAGTGTCGCCCGCCTTCTTCGAACCGGACTAGGACCGCGTCCCCAGGCCGGATTTCTGAGACTGGTTTTGACCCGTTGACGGTGACTAGCCGGACTGTTTCGGCGTTCTGGACGATCGTGGTGAGCCTCCGAGACCTAATACTTGCTTCTATCATGATCATGGGGCGGCGTTCGATCTTGACCCTTGCAACGTCGACGGCTCTAGTGAGTCCTTCTCTGTTGGTCAGGAGTACAGTTTCGCCTGCTGAGAGTTCGGAGAGGTATCGAGTCTTGCCGTCCGGTAATAGAACGTAGGACGAGACAGGGCCGGCGTTAACTCTGAAAGGGCGTGGGTCAACATGTGGATTGGAATGGACCTCTCCTTCAATGAGGAATAGGGCTTGAGATGATGAGCCTGTGAGGAGTCCTTCGCCAGCCTCGAGAATCTCCGTTGTGTCAACGCAGACCCGGGCTCCGGTACCAATTGGTTTGACGCCTGTGACCCTTGCGACAGACAGCGTGATGTTCTGAGAATTTCCTCTTATCAGGTCGCGGGTCTTGAGAATCTCGTTGATGTCGTCGGAGGCTAACGCGATACCGTCGGCTCCGAGTTCCAGAGTTGAGAGCGCGGTCCTGCTTTCCTCGAAGCTCTTCGTTCTCGCTAGAAGTTTTGCTCGGCCTTTGGTCTCAGCGATTAGGTTCTCAAGGGGGATTATCTTCCAATTGGGACAGTCAATCAGGAGATAATCCGGTCGTAATTCCAGTATGTTGGAGATTCTTGCAAGGTCTTTCTGACTACCAATAGTGACTTCTAGCGCAACGATCGCACGATCGCTTTTCGCTTTCGCTACCTTGTCCGGACTCGATGTGACTAGGATATCCTTGCCTGGAATGCGCGAAGCGATTTTCGCAAGAACTTTTGTAATGTTGAAGTCGGTAAGAATGGTTTGCGGTCTCGCGTCCTCAACAATCTTGGCAAAGTCCTCCAAGCCAAGCTCGGGGCTAGGCTCGAGCCAGAATTCTTTCAGATCTCTCCCCCAGGATCGAAAGAGCTTGTGTCAGGCTTGCGCCGTTGTGAACAATATCGACTAACGCTCTAGTCATTAGCACTGGTTTGCGGTTTTGGAACACGTTTCTACCGATCGAAACGCCCATTGCTCCAGCTTTCATAGAGTCTGATACTAGCTGGAGTGCCTCCGTTTCGCTGGATGCTTTTGGCCCACCGGCGACGACCAATGGAACTTTGACTGTTCGGATGATGTTCCTGAATCCGTCAACGTCTCCAGTGAAGTTTGTCTTGACAATGTCTGCACCAAGCTCGTAACCCAGGCGCGCGGCATGGCTCACCACTTCGTGCGCGTGTTCGTTCTGGATTCCGGGTCCTCTCGGGTACATCATCGCGAGCAAAGGTAGACCGTACTCGTCGCAGTCGTCTAGGACGTGAGAGAACTGCTGGAGCATTTCCTGTTCGTGTTCTGAGCCTACGTTGATGTGGACGGAAACCGCGTCCGCCCCCAACCGCACTGCCTGCTTGACTGTTGAGAGCTGCGACTTCCAGTTTGGCTCTCTGGTTAGCCTGGTCGCTCCAGACAGGTGAACTACAAGTCCCATTTGCTGGTTGTCGATAGTCTTGGCAATTCCTGCGTGAACGAGTACTGCGTCAGCGCCCCCTTTGCCGACAGTTTCGACAGTCTCGCGCATATCGCCGAGACCCTCTATGGGTCCCACTGCCACTCCATGGTCCATCGGAATGATGACGGTCTTCCCGTCCTGCTGGAATATACGCCTGAGTCTACGAGTTTTTCCTGTTTCCAATTTTTTCACTTGATTAGTTTCTTTGACACTAGAAGTTCGGCGTTGAGGATAGAGCATCCGGCTCCGCCACGAACTAGGTTATGGCCTAAAGCTACGTATTTGGCTCCGTTTAGAGCTGGATCGTGTCTTATGCGTCCTACTGTGACTGTCATGCCGTTTCCTTCTTCGACATCGAGACGTGTCTGTGGGCGATCCTCTTCTTCTCTAACCACTATTGGATGGTCCGGGGCTGAAGGGAGTCTGAGTTGTTGGGGCACTCCAGTAAAATCTCTCATTGCCTTGGCAATCTCTCTTGGTTGAGAAGCGATTCGAGTCTTGGCAAACACTGATTCGATGTGTCCGTGCATCGTCGGGACCCTGTTGCAGCTCGCGGAGACCGTAATGCCTGCAGGTTTCGATGTTGTACCTAGTATCTTGTTTGTCTCTCGTTCGACTTTTTCCTCTTCGTGAGGGATGAAGGGGATGACGTTCTGCATGATGTCCAGTGATGCCACCCCAGGATACCCTGCTCCCGAGACGGCTTGCATTGATGTCATGACAACTGTTTCGAGCCCAAATGTCTGATACACCGGTTTGAGAGAAAGAGTGAGTATGGCAGTGGTACAGTTCGGGTTCGCGACGATAAATCCGTCTGTCCTCATCTTCCTTTTCTGCTCCTCTACCATTTCGGCATGTTCAGGGTTGACTTCTGGGTTCAACAGGGGAACGTAGGTGTCCATTCTATGGGATGACGCGTTCGAGAACACGGCAACCCCTGCTTTTGCGAACTCCTCTTCGACGGGTCCGGCAACTTCGGTTGGTAAGGCAGAGAACGCGATATCCGGGTCGTCAAGGGCTTGTGGTCGAGGCTCTGTTAGTTCGAGTTCCTGGATTTTTTCTGGTAGGTTAGCTTCCCTTCTGGAACCGATTGATGAAGCGTATCTTTTCCCGGTGTTCTTGTCGGACGCCGCGACCGCGCTGAGCTCGAACCATGCGTGGTGGGCAAGTAGCTGTACGAACTTTTGGCCCATCATGCCGGTGGCGCCGAGAACAGCGACCTTTCGCTTGTTTGCCATTCCTAGTTGTTCTCCAGTGACTCTCTGATCAGTCTTCCTGCCTGTTTTCTGACCTTCCATTCAACAAGGACAAGGATGGACGATGTTATTGTGAGGATTCCGAATATGTTGATGTTACTCGACCGGAGCGCATCGCTGACTCTGGCAACCAGCCCAGGCGTCTCTTCAAGTCCTACGCCTTTGATCGTGATCATGGCCATTCCCATTCTGGCCGCGATCGCAAGCCCGTGAGGGTCTCTAGCCACGACATCGTGGAGCCTGGAGATTTGGCCTTTCAATGTTGATGTCTGGCTGAGGTAGAGTATCGCGCTGTCGCTGTCTTGAGAGATGGCGACTAGGTTCGTCTTGATTATCTCGGTAACTTTCCGGATGAGATTCGGATTGTGAGGAAGATCTTTTCCGACGAGTGTTATTGATGCTATGGGATCCG
>CAYRXJ010000084.1:0-6619 GCA_964428235.1 uncultured Candidatus Bathyarchaeia archaeon
AAACCGGACTTGCCAACTTGGTAAGGCGGAATTTTTGTCAGCGCCTTTTCGAGCTCAGTGAGCGGAAAACCTGAGTCGATAGTCAGGAATGCACGCTCAGCGTTTGCCGTCATGAGCGCTGTGTGTGCGTGCCCACATCCTTGCTGATACCTGTAACCAAGAATTGTTAACAGTTCTGTTGCATCGTTACAGCCAGAAATCCGAATCGTGCCGCGCGAATCTGCGATGTGTTGAAGCTCCGGACCATAGTGTACGCGTTTGTCGTATGGTGGCGGACGCCTGTCCAAGATGCTGGACAAGTTCGCGAAGCTATTGCCTATCGAGTTCTATAAACACAAATCGTGTTCGACAGGACCGTCTTCTATTGTGCCTAGTCTCCTTTAGATAGTTGTCAGAAGACCGGTTTTCGAATCTTGTTGATCGCCGAGCTTACACCTGAGAAACTACGGCTCGAGTGTCCTCCGGGAAGTGTTGAGTGTAAAACAAGCGAAGAACTTGCCCCTATCGAGGGAATCGTCGGCCAGGATCGTGCCCTCAAGGCGCTCACGTTCGGCGTTGAGATGAAGGGAAAAGGCTTCAACATATTCGCTGCAGGTCCACCTATCACTGGCAAGAGACCTGCAGCCAGAAGCTACCTGGAGAAGATAGCGAAGAGTAGGGCGACTCCACCCGACTGGTGTTATGTTAACAATTTTCAGAATCCGTACGAGCCGAAGGCTCTCAAACTTCCTGCGGGCAAAGCTAGAATTTTCCAGAAAGATCTGAAGAATCTCATTGACCAAGTCAAACGAGCTGTCCCTACTGCTCTCCAAAGCGAAGACTTCGTCGCACGGACCAACATCATTACGAAGGGATCTGTCCAAGAAAGAGACAGGATTCTCAACGAGTTAAACGATGTGGCGAAACAAGCTAGCTACACTGTTAGAATGAGTCAGGTTGGAATCGGCATTGTCCCGATAAGAGCTGGAAAACCTCTCAGTCAGGAGGAATATGATGCCTTACCGGCCACTGCTAAGAAGAAGTTCGAGGATAGCAGGGAGACCGTAAGAACCGCTCTGGACAAGGCTGGCAAACAGGTCAACGACCTCGAAGCGAAGACATTGGAGGATCTGAAGAAACTTCGAGACGATACAGTTCATTTCGCAATGGGTGGCCCTATCAGCACGCTGACTTCTCGATATCAAGACCAGCCCGATGTGATACAGTACCTCAACGATCTTAGGGACGACATTTTGGAGAACACCGAGCTCTTTACCCAACCCGCGCAGGAACCGCCCAAGAAAGACGATGACATACCTCCAACCTTGAGAGAGACAAGTATTCCTGACTTGCTCTATAGGAGATACCAGGTCAATGTAGTGGTCGATAATTCTGAATTGAAAGGCGCGCCCGTGATCTCGGAAGACAACCCTACGGTAACGAACCTTCTCGGTAGAATTGAAAACGAAGCGAAGTTCGGAACGCTCTCGACGGATTTCACTCTCATCAAGGGAGGATCCCTACACAAGGCCAATGGGGGATTCCTCATCCTCGGGGCCCGCGAGCTTCTGACAAGCCAGTTTTCATATGAAGGATTGAAGCGGGCTCTACAAAGCGGAAGCATCACAATCGAGGAAACGGGCCAGAGGCTTGGCGTCGCCAGCACCAAGAGCCTCACGCCCCAGGCGATACCATTGAATGTCAAGATTATTCTCGCCGGAGAACATGAAGTCTACCAGGCTCTATACGTCGCGGACCCGGACTTCGGACTTCTCTTCAAGGTCAAAGCTCACTTCGATGATACCATCGAGAGAAACGACCAGAACATGAGGACCTACGGCCGTTTCGTTCACAGCCTCTGCGAAAAAGAAACCCTCAACCATCTGGAAGCAGACGCGATTGCCAAAGTGGTCGAGTACGGCTCGAGACTAGCAGAGGACCAGACGAAGCTTTCGACCAAGTTCCCTGAGATAGCTGACATAATCAGGGAGGCCAGTCTCTACGCGTCACAAGACGATTCGAAATACATCAAAGCAGACCACATCATAAGGGCACTCCAAGAGAAGATCTACCGGTCTAATCTTCTCGACGAGAAGACCAAAGAGATGATTGAGAGAGGCATCATACTCATCGACACATCAGGGACAAAGGTGGGTCAGGTAAACGGTCTCTCAGTCATCAGCCTCGGCGATTTCGACTTCGGCCAACCCTCACGGATCACTGTAAGCATTGGGCTCGGCAGAAAGGGAGTCATCGATATCGAACGCCAAGCCAGACTAGGAGGACAGCTGCACACGAAAGGAGTCCTGATAATATCAGGATACCTAGAAAACAAGTATGCACGCGATAGGCCCCTATCCGTCTCCTGCCGGTTAGTGTTCGAGCAGAGCTACGGTGGAGTAGACGGTGACAGTGCGTCAAGCACAGAACTCTACGCCATCCTGTCAGCTCTCTCAGAACTTCCGATCAGGCAAAACCTTGCCGTCACTGGATCCGTGAACCAGAAGGGAGAGGTCCAGGCGATAGGCGGCGTCAACGAGAAGATAGAAGGATTCTACCATACCTGCAAGGCCAAAGGCCTGAAAGGCGATGAGGGAGTTCTCATTCCTCAAGGCAACGTTAAGCACTTGATGCTGAGCGATGAAGTTGTAGCTACGGTCAAACAAGGACTATGCCACATCTACCCAGTTCGGACAATCGATGAGGGTATCGAAATCCTGACAGGCGTAAAGGCAGGAATTATTCAAGCAGATGGCAACTACGAGCCAGATACAGTACACTCTAGAGTGAACAAGAGACTCGCCCTAATGGCAGAGGAGATCGCCAGATTCAGAGAACTCCCGGGAAAGCGATAGTTGGAAAAACGCTAAAGGAACGCATTTCTCAACCCCAAGAGTATTTTCTGGTGAACCTCGGCCGGGGGTCTGGTTCCATCAACTAGTCTCCATCCGAATACTCGTGCAAGATTGCGGTAGTTTCGCCGGACTTTCTCAAGGAAAGCGCGGTCTCTCTCGTTCACGTCCCGACGCTTGGTCTTTCTAGAAAATGATTTTGGAACAGGCACGTCCAAGACGAAGACTGCTCTTGCCTCGGGCAGGCCCGCGTCGAGACCTGCGAGCCACTTGACGCTGAGTCCTCGGGCCTCACCGTAGGCCAGATTAGAGGCAGTATACCTGTTGCAGATGACAAAATCGTTCTTCTTCAAGGCGCTAGTAATCATCTCAAGCTTCTCCCAGCGGTTCATTGAGTACAGCATGTGAAGAACGCTGGGCGATGATTTTGTGTTTCCGGAGAGGAATTATCTGATCATTCTTCCAGAGACGGTCGAGTAAACTGGGAAGCTTAGGGTGCCCACTTTGAAGCCTTCGCGTCGCAAGCTTCCCGATAGGAACTTGGTCTGAGTCATCTTTCCGGCCTGATCAATGCCTTCCAGGGCGATCAAACGAGAGGGCAAGAGACCTATCCGACAGTTTCCAAGTTGCTTATTATCTTAAGAATTCCGAACCGTCAAGAAATGCGACAAACGTGAATGAGAAAGTCGATACTAGATCTCTCTGAGGTTCACGAAATAGTGCGCGAGTGCCGCGAGAGGAATAACGCAGGCGAGAGCGAGTAGGGTCCCGGCTCCGATTCCTAGGAGCGGATAGAGGAATCCGACTAGGAGGCTGTAGGGAAGAGCGGTCAATGAGGCCGAGATCAATAATGGTTTCGTCAAAGCTCGCGACAGCCCGATCCCGCGTGTCCGGTTTGTGAAATAGAGTGTTAGGCTGAAGATCGCGGGAAACGAGGCGGCTATCCCTCCGAATTCTGGTCCTCCAAGCTGGCTTGAAAGCACAGCAAACATCACGACTAGTCCGCCGATAAATGCTCTAAGAACGATCTGAAATGGCGAATAATGCACAACCGCCCCACCGACGAATGAAAGGTGCAATCGTACCTTGAACAAACAGAGATAGAAGCTCGCTATGAGGAGAAAAACTAGCAACGATAAAGAGAGATTTCGCACCGCAAAGAGCGCGATGATCGAAGAAAGAGCGATCCAGGCGAGTAAGGCTCCTAGAAGAGCCACTTTGAAGCCTCTCGTCGAAAGTACAGCATACATCACTAGGAAGGTCATGGTTACGGTCAGCGCGAGTGGAAACACAGCAGTTGCTTGGGCGGCGGTAGATGCGCTTTGATTCAGGCCAATGAACAGAAATGAAAGGATCGAAATGGCGGGCAATCCGCCGACAAGCCCTCCTAGCGCGCTACCGTACCTTTCCGCGATCAGGGTTACCGAGCTGACTGAGGCACCTCCAACGATGAATGCGAGGATTAGATGGAGAGTGAATAGATCGGTCATGGTAGTGGTGTCGTTCTCTCGAGCCAGATTCAATTGTTACATAAGCTCGCGAGCCCGTCGCACCGAATTATTGCGAGCACTTTAGAAAGCGATCAGTATACGGTCTAGGCGGCAAGTGATACGAGGCTGCAGACGACAATGTCTCTTCGGGAGACCTTGAAGGTCAACCTGAGAGAACATCTTGCAGTCTACGTTCTTGCAACAGTCGCGAACTTTCTCATTTCTATCCCACAATATCTAGCCCTCAACAACGCTCTCCAGCTGGGCATCAACCCGAAAGGATCCACCGAGAGCTTGATCGCTCAGTATGGTTCGAGTACGGGTTTACTCTTGGACTTTCTGGGATCGGGATTGATCTTTCAGGGAGTGGTGGCGGTTCTGGTGATCGGGCTAGCCGGGACGTTAGTATCAGGAAAAAACTGGAGATGGCAGTATGTGCTGATCGGACTACTCGATTCTGCCTATCTTGCATTTCATCTGGGAGGGAAGTTCCTGAACGTTCTAGGGTGGATTGGGGTTCTGGAAGAGAGCGGTGTTAACGTCTCGGATGTATATGCGGATCTCTTCTGGTTCGGGCTAGGCGCTACTATCTGCTACCTTCTTGTGATCCTCGTCTTGAGGAGATCCTACGACAAGATCAGGGCCAGTCGCGATCTCGTGGTGCCTTCTTCGTCCCAGCTGAATTAGCTAGCTTGTCCGAGCATACTCGTGAATGATGCCTGCGATGTAACGGGTGCCTGCAATGAAATGGTCGGTCGTCGTGTACTCGTTTGGCGCGTGGGCATGGCTGTAAGCTGAGGGTGGCCCGCTCCCTGTCCAGATGCTGTCCAGTCCCAAATGTTTCGTAAAGAGATAGTCAGGACCCGACGCCGGGTTTCTAGGAAGGACCACAGCGCTGCGGCCGTAGGCGATCTTCGCGGCTTTTGCCGCTGCCTGTGCGATTGGAGCTGAGGGTACGGTGCGAGATGGCTCGAGGAATCCAAGGGGCTTGACTTGGATATCGTCGAATCCGTGGGTGTGGAGATGTTCTTTCAGTTTCTTTAGGAGTTTTTTCGGGTTCTGGTTGTAGACGAGCCGGAAATCGATCTTCAGCATCGCGTTTCCCGGGAGAACGGTCTTGGATCCCTGGCCAGTGTATCCGGTTTTGAAGCCGCATATCGTGCACGTGGGCTCCATCAGGTATTTTTTCAGCGCGTCCCGGTTCGTTTTGGAGTTCAGGAATTTCTTGGTGCCCCATTCCTTGAGATAGTTCTCTCCGTGGAACGGGATTTTTCCCACTAGCCTTGACTGTGCCGGAGTGAATGGTTCGACCTCGTCGTACCATCCCTTGATCAGGATCTTTCCGTCCGGACCCTTTATTGTGTTCAGTGCCCAGACGAGCCTCCACGCGGGATTCTCCACCAGAGGCGCGTAGGATGAGTGCAAATCTTCCTTGGCCTTCTTACATCTTAATTCAACGTAGAGTAAGCCCTTGACCCCTAGACTGATCTTCGGTCGGCCTGTTTCGTCGAAGTCTCCGTCATAGCATACGACACTGTCTGCTCTCAATCGTTCCTTGTTCTCGTCGATAAATTTTGGAAGGTGTGGGCTTCCAATCTCTTCCTCTCCTTCAACGACGAATTTCAGGTTTAGAGGAACGTCTCCCGTTGATTTGAGAAAGCTTTCTGTGGCCTTGATAAAGCTCGTGACGTTGTTCTTGCTGTCGGCCGCCCCTCGCGCGACAATCTTCTTGCCCTTCAGTTTCGCATCGAATGGTCCAGAGTCCCATTCTTCCAGCGGCTCAACCGGCTGGACGTCGTAGTGACCATAGATGAGGAGGGTCTTGCTCGACGATTTCGATTTCACTTCACCATATACCACAGGGTTTCCGTTTTTCTCCGGCAGAATCTGCGTCTTAGCCCCAGCGTTGTCCAGGTTCTTCTTGACGATCCGCGCGCAGTCTCCAATACCCTTGCCCTGCGCGGACACGCTTGGTTGTCGCAGAAAAGTCCGGAAGTCCCGGAGAAACGATTCTCTGTTCTTTTGAATATACTCAAAAGCCTGTATGAGGCTCGCGTCTTTCACAGAGATTATCGAAGAAAGATCATCCTAATAGCACCTTCCCGAAAGATGCAGAACCGTCTCATCGGCTCTGCTAGTGTGGACTATCGCATGGACTAGGTTGCCTAGGGACATGGATAACGGCGAGTGTTTCGTGGACTTATTCACCCTTGCTAAAATGGGCAGATAATCATAGAAGAGCCCAGAATAAGCCCCAATCACGAATCTAAGGCGCCTTTTCACAGTCACAAGAAATCG
>CAYRXJ010000085.1:0-6339 GCA_964428235.1 uncultured Candidatus Bathyarchaeia archaeon
ACTCTGTTCCAAACAAAGTGTACGGGTGGGGGCATGGGTATCGGAAACGCTTCAGGCACAAGCACTGCCCTGGCAACAATCACCCGGACACAAGTCAGCATCGTGTTCAGGTTCCAAGGCGTAAACTGGGTCGCACCATTCGACTGGAGAACACTACCACCACAAAACATCGGAGCTTTCCCACCGGTCCTGTATGAAGGAACGGCGACACTCAGCCCAGGCGCAAGCGTGGGTTGCACCACACCATACCTTAGTGGCGGCGGCTACGACTGCTAGCCCGATAGGGCAAGCCTAAAATAACCTCCGCCTCTTTTTTTTATTTTGTCCGATACAAATGACGCTACGCGCATTCATAGCCAAACGAATCGTTTACACGATAATACTAGTCTTCTTCGTAATCATTCTCAACTTTGTAATCTTCGAGGCGATGCCGGGCCAGAATGGCGCAGTCTATTCTATCGCCGGCCAAAGGACGCAAGACAACGCAGCAGCTTACAAGCACATAGTCGAGATCTACCATCTGAACGACTCGTACCAGCAGAGATTCGTCTCGTACATTACTAATCTGCTAACATTCCAGTTCGGAGATTCATACCAATATCATGAACCAGTGCTTCATGAGATTGTAACATCGGGAAGGCTCCTCAACACCCTCGAACTTGTTGGAATTTCAACTCTCATCTCAATTCTTCTCGGAATACTGTTCGGAATCCTCGTTTCCAAGCGCCGTGGGTCAGCATGGGACAGCTTCGCTGTAACAAGCTCCCTCACCGCCTTCTCCCTACCCGTATTCTTCGTCGGAATACTACTGATTTTCGCTTTCGTTTTCGTGCTTCAATGGTTCCCAGTCGGAAGTTCGGTTCCGCTAGCCTGGACTCAACCTGACGCCGTGTTGCCCTCCCTCCCACTCCAAATTCTAATACGACTTCAATACCTCTTCCTCCCCGCCCTAACTCTCACCCTCATAACCTTCGGGGGCTTCCTCCTACTTACCAGAGCAACAATGATAGAGACCCTCAGCGAAGACTACGTAACAACTGCCCGCGCGAAAGGCCTGTCCGAACGCGTAATACTCTTCAAACACGCATTCAAGAATGCCTCCCTTCCCATGGTAACTGCTTCCGCGCTTGCATTCGGGAGCATTCTAGGCGGAGCGATCATAACTGAAACGCTCTTCAACTGGTCCGGACTCGGAGCGTGGCTCCTTGATGCCGTGGGCTACAAGGACTTCCCTGTAATGCAAGCAATGTTCTATCTAATCGCACTGTCAGTTATTGCGGCAAATTTCATCTCAGATATTATCTACGGCGTAATCGACCCCCGAATCAGATACGAGTAAGTCAAGGCCGGAGAAGGCACAGCCACAATGGTGAGCCGCGACGGCGTTAGCTTCCAGCTAAGAAGAGCGAAAGGACTCCTCTCGGTTCTCCTCAAGAACCGAATGGCATCGATAGGAGTCATCTTACTGGCCGTCTACGGTTTCATGGCATTAGGGGCACCCCTCCTGACTCCTTACGCCCCATACCAGCCAGTTTCAGGCTCACTGGCACAGCCTGAATGGGTCATGAACTTCCCGGACGGCTACTATCTTAGCAAGAACCTTGTAGTCGGACAGGACCCGAGCTTCAATTCTCCCTCTACCCTCTTCACAGACTGGAAAACCTCTTCAGTGAATGGATCCTTGACGAACCTGCCGATCCAAGTCGCGTACGCCACCAACGTTAGCGCACCGGGAGATTCCGGGGGAAGTGTCCGGATAACAAATTACGGCTCCAAGAATGAGAGTGTCACTCTCTCTCAAACGTTCAATTTCACCTATAACGGGCCGCCCCGAAAGTTCATTGCCTCCTTCAGGACCGTCTCTTCCACGGCAGGTCCCACAACCCCATATCATATTCATCTCTTCATAACGCGATTGTTGGATGCCCACACATTCAATCTGTGGAATACGAACGAGACTTTTCCCTCTAGCTGGACTCCAGCCCCGTCGCAGAGTCTTGACACGGACGCGGACATTATCAAGAAAAACATAGGTGCCAGTGACACATTGCTCGATCCTGCAGCGCTGATTTTCTCGGCAAAGTCAACCTATCGTTATGGCATAGAACTAACTTTGAGTCCGAACCAAACGGTGTACCTGGACAAACTCGGACTCAAACTCTTCGGCACTGCCTTTGGCATATTCGTAAAGAAAATTTTCGCAGCCGACATTGGGACACAACTCGTCTACGGGTCGAGAACCAGCGTTCCGGCAGGATTAACCGGGGCTGGGATAGTCATCGGTCTGGGACTGCTGGTCGGGCTAATGGCGGGCTTTTTCGGTAAGCTTGTTGACGAGCTGCTAATGCGATTTACCGACATGATGCTAGTCATTCCTGGACTTCCACTCTTGATTGTACTGGTAGCAGTCTTAGGCCAAAGCATACTCAATGTTGTGATAATTATCGGATTCTTAGGGTGGATGGGCTTTGCTAGGATAGTCAGAGCCCAGGTACTTTCACTAAGAGAGAGACCGTTCGTGGAGGCGGCAAAAGCTTCTGGTGCAGGAAGCGGCCGCATAATCTCAAAGCACATCTTTCCCAACATCGTATCGCTAACCTATGTCAATCTGGCCCTTGCGGTTCCAGGGGCAATTCTGACCGAAGCGGCCCTAGCCTTCTTAGGTCTCTCGGATCCCGGAGTGGTCTCGTGGGGAAACATTTTCTCCGACATTAGGCAGGCTCAAGCGTTGTCCCTTCATCCTCCGCCATGGTGGTGGGTCTTTCCTCCAGGCTTCTCGATAGCCTTGGTCTCTTTGTCCTTCGTTCTTATTGGGTACGCGTTGGACGAGATTTTCAATCCAAGGCTCAGGCGAAGGCGATAGAAGCTCTTACGATTTTAGCCGACGATAGTTTCCTGAAGAGCAGAACCTACTATCCCGCCGAAGAGCCCTAGGAAAAGAGGAAACGGGAAGAGAGCGATGAAAGTCCAGTTGACAGAGAGCATCGCGAGACTTTCTCTGAAGGCTATGTCAGAGCTTACCAGCCCTGGAAGAGAAAGAACCTCGTAGATGACAGTAGCTCCGATCACATATGCGCCAATGAACGATACAAACGATTTTCCCATATCTCCAATGCAAAGTCCCGAGAGAAAGGATATTCCAAAGAACATAATGTAGTAGACTCCTAGCAAGAGGGTCCCCGTTAGCCAAATGCTCGGAGCAGAGATTGTCTGCTTCGGTAGGAGCAGTCCCTGAAAAATTGCCCACATTGTTGCCGCGGCAATTGTAGTTCCCCATCCTAACATTACAAGGAACGGTTTCACATTTCCGAGCAGCAAAGGCCGGAGCGATCTCGACCAGAGAGTCTCGCGCCGCCCATCCGATAAGGACATATTCTCTCTGAGATTAGAAGATTGACGGGGAAGTAGATGAATCTTCAGCTTTCGCGAGCGGCCCTTGTCGCAATTCTGCTTATTGCCGTAAGCATGACATCACTCACGTATGGCACTCTGGAAGCTGTCAACTACAGTAGCTACTGGGATGCTCGATCTAAGCTTTCCTCGACAGCTGATAGGCTTCACGTAGAAACTGACTCTGCTAGTGGGAACGTCACCATCCAAATGACCGTCTCAGCAACGAACCCTACAGTCTACTCAGGGATGATAGTCCGCTACTTTGAGGTACGGCTTTACTTCGTCAAACTGGCCTCCAATCAAAGTCTTTTCTCGGGAGACACCTCGGGAGACTTGATTGATCTGGTGACTCAAGACCATCCGCCAGTCGGCGACACCTTAGGGCCGAACGCTAAAGTCACAACCGTGCTTACCCTGCAATTGTCATCGTCCCGATCCGCTGCTTTCAATGCCTTTTACTCTCCTAATCCGAACCAAGTGTACGGTCAAGTAAACGTCCGAGCAGTCGTTGATTCTTTCTTAGACACCGTGGTTGGCCCAGAGGTCGTTCAAAGCTACAAAACGATAGTTGTTACTTAGCCTGTGAGGCCCCAAAGCTTATTTTTACGGATAGACACCGGCCCACTTGGTCTAGCGTCGCTTGGCGGTCTTAAGTGTAGAAGAGCTTACGACGAATTATCGAACTCTCCGCGGATGGGTCAGGGCCGCCGAAGGCGTCACTTTCCAAGTTGAAAAAGGACAGGCATTGGGCCTAGCAGGAGAGTCGGGATGCGGAAAAAGCACAGTTGCCCTTTCACTGTTGAAAATACTCCCAGCTGGAGGAATCATAAGAAAAGGGAAGATCGTCTTCGAAGGACAAGACCTAGTTCCGTTGTCGGAACGGCAAATGAGAAAGATACGCTGGAAAGGAATCTCAATCATTTTTCAAGGCGCGATGAACGCGCTAAACCCAGTGTTCAAGGTGGGAGACCAGATCGCAGAGGCGATCAAAACACATGATCCCAAAGTCTCCAATTCTGAAGTCAAACAGAGAGTCTCCAAGTTGCTAGAGACTGTTGGAATAGAACCTTCGAGAGCAAACAATTACCCTCACGAATTCAGCGGAGGGATGCGGCAAAGAGCTCTCATCGCCATGGCACTCGCATCCGATCCAAGCCTCGTTGTCGCCGACGAGCCGGGAACCGCTTTGGACGTTATCGTGCAAGCCCAGATCCTGAGGCTAATGCGCGATCTCAAGGACAAGCTAGGCCTGGCAATGATCCTGATCAGCCACGACTTGTCGATCATCGCGGAGACATGTGAAAAGGTGGCAATTATGTACGCTGGTAGAATTGTCGAGTATGGTGAGGCAAACTCCATTTTCAAGGACCCCAAACATCCGTATACCCAGGGATTGATCAAAGCGTTCCCAAGCATTCACGGACCGAGAGTCCGGATGACCTCGATACCCGGCCAACCTCCAGATCTCCTTAATCCGCCAACTGGATGCAGATTCAACCCACGTTGCCCATTCGTTATGGATGTGTGCAAACGAGTTGAGCCTGTCTTGGAGGAACATGGCGAAAAAGGGCACAGCGTATCATGCCATCTATATCACTAGTTAGGAGTGACAGGTAAGTTTGGGAATGAGCTCGGAAGAAAACGTCCCTCAGGGGACAACCAATGTATCAGGAGATAGTGAGGTTCTCAGAATTGAAAACCTACGCAAATGGTATCCATTGAAAAAGGGGTTTGTGGAAGCTCTTCTATCGAAGGTAGAGGCGAGTGTCAAGGCAGTTGACCTTGTTAGTTTCTCGCTTGGCAAAGGCGAGATTTTTGCTCTCGCAGGTGAGAGTGGATCTGGAAAGACCACTCTCGGCAAACTCGTTCTGAGACTCGTTGAACCCACTGGTGGCAAAATATTCTTTCAGGGAAAAGACATAACCGGTCTTACTCAGAAGGAACTCAAGCCTCTCCGGCGCGACATGCAAATCATCTTTCAGGATCCGTTCGAATCCCTGAATCCTAGGATGATAATCAAAGAGATAGTCGCTGAGCCACTTCGAGTGCAGCATCTGACCAAGACTGAGGAGGAAGTTGAAGAAAGAGTCAAACAGGTGCTATCAGAAGTCGAGATCGTTCCGCCCGAAGAGTTCCTCTATAGATTCCCCCACGAGCTGAGCGGCGGTCAGAGGCAGAGGGTCGCGGTCGCGAGGGCCTTTGTGGTGAATCCAAGCTTCGTGGTTGCCGATGAGCCTGTCTCCATGCTAGACGTTTCCATTAGAGCGGAAATAGTGAACCTGATGGTGGATATGGTGAGAAAACATGGAGCTTCGATAATATTCATCTCGCATGACCTGGCTCTTGCTAAGCACATCGCGGACAGAATAGCTGTGATGTATCTTGGTAAGGTTATGGAGCTATCGACTGCCGGAAACGTCGTGGATCTCCCGCTCCATCCATATACCCAGGCCCTGATATCCGCCGTGCCAATTCCAGATCCCGAATCAAAAAGAACCGAGGATGTGATTAGTGGAGAGATCCCGAGTCCCGTTAACCCGCCGTCGGGTTGCAGGTTCCGTACCAGGTGTCCTTACGCTCACGAAAGATGTTCGACGACAGAACCTCTGCTGGTGGAAGCTGAGAAGGGGCACTTCGTTGCTTGCCACTTGTACGCTTGATCGGTGAACTGCTAACAAGCAGGGCAAACTAGAAAGAATAATCTCATTGATTTCTTAGCGCGACTATCTTCGACTCTTCTTTCGAGCACTAATTCCGGCCCGCGAGAGTCGCTTGTCGACAAGAATGGATGCTACCGCCACGGCAATCAGGGCTATCAAGATAACAGCCATAAAACCAGGAGTGTCAGTTGGCAGTGGGTACGAAATCGTAGAGGCAACGGACAAGCTCCTGGGAGGGGTGGTTAACGATAAGGACGGGTGGAGGAGTGCGGTAAGGACTGTGACG
>CAYRXJ010000086.1:0-1285 GCA_964428235.1 uncultured Candidatus Bathyarchaeia archaeon
CCGCAGACGACACAAGTCCCACGCCAGTAACTATCAGCACAGCTCCCGTCGCCGAGAAGATATTGAACGGGTCGTTGAAGATAATTACCGACAGCATCACTGCGACCACAACCTCGATCGGGAGAATAATTGAGGACACCGTCGCAGAGACTGTCTCTAGTCCTTTCATCAGAAAATAATACGCTCCCAGAGTCGCAACCACTCCTAGGAAGGTCACATAGAGCACTGCGTCCCAACCGAACTGGATCGTTGACCCGAAATCAAGAGGAACCGCGAACCACAAGAGAAACGCAGAGATCAAGATCATTCCACCAGTAACATGTCGTCCTCCGTTCTGCACAACGAGATCCTTCGAGTAGACGAATATCAGAGCGATAGTGACCGCTGTTGCGAGAATCAACAGATCTCCCAGAAACTCTTGCTGTCCCAGACTAACTGCCTCGCCCCTTGTCACGACCAGGCTGGCGCCAAGAAAACCGATTACGACTCCGAGACCTTTCCTTCCAGAAATTTTCTCACTCTTGCGAGCCCATGACAATATCGGGATCATCAACGCGGCGGTGCCAATAATCAGGGCAGCATCAGATGATGTTGTGAACTTCTGGCCCTGAAACTGGAGGACATACCCGAACGCGTTGACAAATCCTACAATCCACATCAGCTTGTTTCGCAGGAGATTCTTGTCAACCCATTCTTTCCTCAGCAGGACAAGAATCAGACCAGAGGCGATCGAGAACCGGAGAGCGACAAAGAGATCAGGTGGAAGAACGCCCAGCCCCAGCTTGATGAGAGGAACCGTCGTCCCGAACAGTATCCCGGCCACAAAGGTCGAGACTATCCCGGTCCTCGAACTCATCTCTCTCTTCAAGAGGGCGATTTCGCCTCTTGCTTTAGAGGATAATGCAGACTGGACAGAAGACCGGTTGCGCTTCAGCTAGGCTTATCTTCTCGACCGACCCCCATTCAGGCCTCGACATGACCGCTGCAACGCTCCTAGATACTGAACAGGTTGAGTGTGCTTACTGCAAAGACTCGAAACCCGCGACAGACACAACATGGTTCATGGCTGAACCCGGCGAGAAATCAGTCCGGCTCTGTGACTTTTGCTACGAGGAAGCGAGAAAACAACTTCGCCTCCTCCGAATAGTCCGCACTCGCGGAGACTTCCCTCCAGAAGCCGCGTCCTAGACAAGGAACAGACATCTACCAACCCGTCCACGCCCCAATCGCCACACGCAACCCCCCCACCCACCTTACCCACAACCCCTCCAAAAGAATAATCACC
>CAYRXJ010000086.1:1295-2504 GCA_964428235.1 uncultured Candidatus Bathyarchaeia archaeon
AGTGGAACTCAGCACTCGCAAAGGATTATTGACCCACAAAATCGCCCACTTGTGGACCGCTGACTTTGTCATCGAACGATAGAGTTGTCGTCCTTGGTTGCGGGATGGGAGGCATGGTCACATCACGCCTTATAGCTGAACAAGCACCTTCGGCATCAATCACTGTCATCGAACAAAAGAAGAACTTCGAATTCGCTCCATCGTTCCCACTATTGGCAATGGGCCGGCGAGAACCCGGAAAAATCCGACGCACACTCCCAACACCGCGAAAACAGAAACTTCGACTCATCAATGATCGGGTTCGCGCCATCGATACTGGTTCCAAGTTGGTCAAGACTGAGTCCGGTGAGCATCATTACGATCATCTGGTTATCGCGATGGGAGTTGAATTCTCTCCTAGTGAGATTCCGGGTCTAGACAAATTCGCGCACAACTTCTACGACTTTGAATCCGCGATCAAGCTCCGCGACTCTATAGCAAACCTGGAAAGTGGAAAACTAGTAATCGGGATTTCTAGACTTCCAATCAAGTGCCCAGTCGCGCCATATGGCCTTGCACTACTTTTGCAGGATCACTTTGCGAAAACCAAGAAGAAAGTCTCAATTGAGTTCTTCACGCCCGAGCCACTTCCCGTTCCCGCCGTTGGACCCGTCATCGGAAAACAAGTGGAGAGGCTTCTAACATCGAACGGAATCACGTTTCATCCCAAGGTCAAACTGACAAGAGTTGAGAAGGACAAGGTCGTGTTCGAAGGAAAAACTGAGATCCCATTCGATCTCCTTATCGCAGTCCCACCGCACAAGTGCCCAAGCCCAGTTGTTGAAGCGAAACTCACCGATTCTTCAGGCTGGGTCCCAGTAAGCCCACACACCTTGGCAACCAAGCTCGAAAAGGTCTACGCGATAGGAGACGTTACAGCCATTGAGACACCTCACGCACACGTCCCATTCTTGCCAAAATCCGGATCGTTTACTCTCGGCCACGCGGAGGTCGTCGCACACAACATCGCCATCTCGATCAACCGAAAAGGAGAGCGGAAAATATGGGACGGAACAGGCTCCTGTTATCTCGAAGTGAGCAAGAGCGAAAGCGCCATGCTCAAAGGCGCATTTCTCTCTAATCCCCCCAGACTCGAGTTCCATCCACCAAGAAAGAAATGGCAGATCGAGAAGACCAAACTCGAAGAGTACTGGATGAAGTACCGCCTGT
>CAYRXJ010000086.1:2604-6317 GCA_964428235.1 uncultured Candidatus Bathyarchaeia archaeon
GTCAGAGCTCACCGAGGAGCTGGAAAAAGAGAGAGCCAAGTCGGCTGACTTTCTACGTCGTCTCCAATATTTGCAGGCCGATTTTGAAAACTACCGGAAGAGAGTAGAGAAGGAAATGTCCGAGAGTCGGCAATACGGGAACCAGCGTTTACTCTCCGACCTGATCGTTGTAAACGACGAGCTCGAACTCGCTCTCAAACAGGCAGAGGAAACCGACGAGGATTCGATCATTGTGCGAGGCGTTGAGATGGTCCACAAACGTCTCCAAGGGCTACTCTCAAAAGAGGGAGTCGAGAGAATACATGGAAAAGGAACACGATTCAACCCTGACCTTCACGAAGCGGCTCTCACAGAAGAATCCGACCAGGAAGAGGGAACCATTCTCGAGGAGATAAGGCAAGGGTACACGCTCAAAGGAAAAGTCCTCCGTCCGAGCATCGTTAAAGTAGCCGCCTCCCCCGCCGAGCCTGAGTCTAAATCCGAGAAGCGCGATCTAGAGGAGAGTCAGGACAATGAGTAAGCCCGAGACCGAAAAGATCATAGGAATAGACCTAGGAACAACCAACTCGGCAGCCGCCATAATGGAAGCAGGCCGTCCAGTCGTCATCCCTAGCGCCGAAGGCCAAACAGCAGCCGGGAAGATGTTTCCGTCCGTCATAGCTTTCACCAAGGAAGGCCAGCTAATAGTCGGTGAGCCCGCCAAACGACAGGCAGCCACCAATCCCGAAGGAACAATTATCGAGGTCAAACGGAAAATGGGTACCGCCGAGAAAGTTCACGTCGGCGGTAAAGATTACACTCCGCAGCAGCTCTCCGCTTTCATCCTCCAGAAAATAAGACAAGACGCCGAGACGTTTCTCGGCCGGCCAACAAAGAAGGCTGTCATCACAGTACCCGCTCACTTCAATGACAATCAGCGTCAGGCAACAAAGGATGCTGGAGAGATTGCGGGATTCGAAGTTGCTAGGATAATCAACGAGCCTACAGCAGCTTGCCTTGCCTACGGACTGGATAAGGCCGACAAGGAAATGAAAATCATGGTGTTCAGCTTCGGAGGCGGAACACACGACGTTACACTGATGGAGTTCGGCGGTGGGGTCTTCCAGGTGCTTGCAACTAGCGGAGACACGCAAACAGGTGGAACAGATATCGACAATGCGATCGTCGAATACCTTCTCACAGATTTCCAGCGCCAGACAGGAATCAACCTCCGAAACGACAGGGCAGCAATGACCCGTCTCAAAGAAGGCGCCGAAAAAGCGAAGATCGAGCTATCAACCCTCCTCACAACAGACGTTGATCTACCATTCATCACTGTTGAATCCTCACAACCAAAACACCTCCACACAACATTGACGCGGGCCAAGCTCGAAGAGCTCGCGAACCCGATCGTCCGAAAGGTCGAGACCCCGATCAAGAGAACACTTGAAGACGCAAAGATAACCGCCAAGGACGTAAACAGAATCATACTCATCGGCGGCCAGACTCGAATGCCGCTAGTCAGAAAATTTGTCGAAGATATTGTCGGCAAACAAGCTGAACGCGGGGTAGACCCGATGGAGTGTGTCGCTGTCGGAGCAGCGATCCAGGGAGCAGTTCTCGCCGGGGAAGTCAAAGACATTCTCCTGCTCGACGTCACGCCTCTCTCACTAGGTGTTGAGACTCTTGGAGGCGTCGCGACAAAGATCATGGAGCGCAACACCACCATCCCGACAAAGAGGAGCCAGATCTTCTCGACCGCAGCCGACTCCCAGACAACAGTTACAATTCACGTATTGCAGGGAGAACGAGCGATGGCCTCCGACAACATATCGTTGGGCATGTTCAACTTGACAGGCATCCCACCGGCCCCCAGAGGCATTCCACAGATCGAAGTAACATTCGACATCGATGCTAACGGCATACTCAACGTGACCGCGAAGGATCTGGCGACATCAAAAGAAAACAAGATCACCATTGCGGCCTCGACAAAACTATCCAAGGAACAAAAGGAGAAAATGGTCCATGAGTCCGAAGAGTTCGCAGAACAGGATAGGAAGCGGAAGGAAGAGGTCGAGCTACGAAACACTGCCGAGAGCATGCTTTACACCGCTGACAAGACAAAAGACGAGTTGAAAGACAAGATCACCAAGGAACAAGTCGAAACCATCGACAAAGCTTCAGGCGTCCTGAGAGCGGCGTTGTCAGGCAAGGAAGCTGACAAGATCAAGTCGGCAAGCGACGATCTATCACGTATACTCCAGAAGATTGGCAGCGAGATCTACCAGAAGGTAGCCCAGAAGCCAGGCGAACAAGGCCCGCAACAAGCCCCCCCTCCCCCTGGAGCAGATCCGGCCAAAGCCGATAATGTTGTAGACGCGGAGTTTAGAGAGGTAAAGGACGAAGGCTCTCGGTAGAGAGCGAGACGGATCGTGGAGAATGGACAAACGCGATTACTACGACGTGCTCGGGGTTCCTCGAAACGCGTCCAAAGATGACATAAAAGGCTCCTATCGCAAGCTAGCCCTACAATATCACCCAGACCGGAACAAGGCTCCAGAAGCTACTGAGAAGTTCAAAGAAATATCCGAAGCTTACGCGATTCTGTCCGATGACGAGAAGAGAAGTCAATATGACCGGTTCGGACGAGAGGGAATCTATCAGAAATACAAAGCTGAGGACATCTTCCGAGGAGCAGATTTCGACTCTATCTTCCGCGATATGGGGTTCGGATTCGGTGCCGGCGGACTCGGCAGTTTCGTGGAACGAATCCTGGGAGGGCTCGGCGGATTCGGAGGGTTCGAGACCTACGGTAGCCCAGTTGGCCCGGCAAGGGGAGAAGACCTGCTCTACGATCTCCAGATCAGTTTCGACGAGGCCGCCCACGGCTCATCAAGAGAGATAGAGGTTCCACGCCTCGCAGAATGCAAGGAGTGCAACGGGTCGGGCTCCCAACCGGGTTCTTCAAGGAAGACGTGCGTTAACTGTCACGGTCGCGGGCAGGTCCAAACTGTCCGCCGAGCAGGTTTCGCCCAGCTTGTCCAGATTACCACGTGTCCAAAGTGTAGAGGAGAAGGTAGTACGATCGACAAGCCTTGCAAGAACTGCCGTGGAAGCGGGCTTGCACAGGCACGGACGAGGCTTCAGGTCAAAGTTCCCCCTGGAGCCGACGAGGGTCAGAGTCTCAGGATTAGGGGTGAAGGAAACGCCGCACAGGGTGGCCGTGCTGGTGATCTCTATGTTCGCATCAGATTGAAGCCACATCCAGAGTTCAAACGCGAAGGCGACAATATTCTCTACGAGACAAAAGTCAGTTTTCCAAGGGCTGCACTCGGCGGAGAATTACAGGTGCCATCGATCGATGGGAAAGCACAACTGAAGATTCCGCCTGGGACAAAACCTGGAACGGTCTTTCGGCTCGAAGGTAAAGGATTCCCGCGGGTTGGGAGCTGGGGTAGAGGAGACGAGCTGGTCAGAGTTGATGTCGATATTCCTCGAGATCTTTCTAAGAAACAGAGAGAACTCTTGACCGAGTTCGCCAAGGAACTGGGCGAGAAACCCTAGGCAGATTTTTTCTTTTCTTCTCCAGGTTGAGTGGCCGGAGATGCGACAGAAAGACTGGGTATAGTTCCTTGCACCTGGGAACCTGTTTGAACGGGCGTTGGGGGAGTGACTTGTTTATTCGGTTCGATCGAAGGGATTCCAGCTAGAACTTTTTCGAACGAAACTTTGAT
>CAYRXJ010000087.1:0-6254 GCA_964428235.1 uncultured Candidatus Bathyarchaeia archaeon
TCTAAGATCAATAGTCAGGTTCGCGATGTCGGTCTTGCCATTGTAGGCTTTCAAGAGATCCAGGAGGCCGAAGACGCGGTTTACCCCGGCAGTAGGAAGCATTCTGTGTACTGAAATTATTCGGGGGTTGAATGGGGTTAAAGAGCTTTGGATGAGCGTCAGAGTGTTTGACTCAATCGAGAAGTTTGGAAATTGTTTTGATAGCGATTACTTGTCTCGCTACGCTCGCTTTGCCGTCTTGGCTTGGAGCGGCTACAATGTACGAGACACCGAGGGCTTCTAACTCAGATATTATCCGCTTGTTTTCTGCATTGTTTCTAGAAAGCATGATCCGTTTTTCTCCCTGCGGCGACTTGTACTCTGACTTATCCGCTTCCGGGTTTATCGCCATTCTGACGCAGATCGGTTTTGGAGCAACTTCTGCAGAGACTTCTTTGAATTCAGCGACCAGCTTCGAGAATTGGTCGAGAGGTTGAACATTCGGATGCCAAGCATCACCGAGCGTCGCGGCTCGCTTCATCGCGGCCGTGCTTGTTCCTCCGATCCAAATTGGCAGATGTTTCTGGACAGGTGGAGGTTCGAAAACAGCATCTCTAAAGTCCAGTCCGAGAGTCCGGCTCTTGAAACTAGTCTCTCCCTTCCAGAGCGCTCTGATCAACCGTATAGAAGCGTCGAGCCTTTTACCCCGATTGTGAAAATTGGACCCGAGATTAGCGAATTCTCTCTCGTTCCAGCCTGCACTTGTCGCGATCATCAATCTCCCTTGGCTGAAATTGTCAATCGTGGCTAGTTGTTTTGCAACGACGACCGGATTTCTCATTGCAGTAATCAACGATGATATCCCCAGTTTCAGTTTGGTGGTGATGCCTGCGAGGTAGGAGAGTGTCTGAATGCTGTCGAATATTCTCTCGTAAGGAGTCCCACTGTTTCTAGGCATCAGAATGTGATCCGTGGTCCAGAGAGAATCGCAACCTGCGTCTTCAGCCTCTGATGCAACTGTGCAAATTGCTTCTGCAGAAGTTGAAGCCCCATAGTTCGGAACGCAGATCCCGAATCTCATGTGAGAAAAGGTTCCTGGAGCGGCTGATAAGATTGCTCAAGAGGTGGATTCGTCGTCAGTCTTTGCCTCCGGGCGGTCTTGTGAAAGGGTCTCGCTTTGATCTGCTTTTGTTCCGGAATCCGATTTGTTTGTCGCGAGCGTCTTTCCAATCTTGTATCCCCTCCAATACCAGCGGTAGCGCCAAGAGCTGGCGACCTCCTCGCTGGGGCCGGGACCAATGCTGGCCATTAACAGTCCCGCGGCGAAGAGAAGAAAGAGAAGCCCCGTCAAACCATCTACAAACCAAAGCCACAAGACGCCTACAACACCAACGATTGGGGCGGTCATGTAATGAAGCAAGACAGATTTCCATTTGCTTGAGGGTTTCAGGATTGCAAGATCAAGCCTTGCACCACAAACGCCGCAATCAACGTCCTCATCCAGATTTTGGGTGCCACACCGAGGGCATTTTTTCAAGGTGGAAGATCTGCTGCAGTGAACTGTCCCCCGATTAATTAGTTGAGCGCTCGCCAGTTCAATGTTTTTATCGCGATTCTAGAGGCGATGCCCTTCCAAGCTTGTTTGCAGTGGAAACGCTCGACCTCGCGAAGAGGTACGGGAAGACAGACGCTCTTCGCGGTCTGAACTTTACGGTTAACGAGGGCGAGATAATGGTAATTCTAGGCCCGAACGGATCCGGCAAGACAACCCTACTGATGATTCTAACGACCATCCTGAAGCCCACGTCGGGTACGGCCAAGATCGTTGGTCTCGATGTAGTAGAAGATGGAACCAAGGTCCGAGAGGTCATGGGCATCGCGTTCCAGGAAGCTAGAGGGTTCTGGCGGCACAAGCCATCATCGATACTCCGATTCCACGCGTCAATGTTCGACATCGACCCATCAAAAAGGCAGGAACTGATCGAAAGGACAATGAAAGACTTGGAACTGTGGGAGTCGCGCGACAAGCTGTTCATGCACCTGTCTGGTGGACAAGCAAAACGTTTGGAGACCGCAAAGGTCTTGGTCCAGAAACCGAAACTGGCCATTTTCGACGAGCCCACAAGCCAAGTTGATCTCCGGGGAAAGAGAAAGATCTGGGACAAGATACGCGAGCTCCGCGACCAAGGGTCCACGATAATCGTGGCGACGAACGAGGTTCGAGAAGCAGAATATCTGGCCGACCGCGTCACCATACTTCACAAAGGACAGCGAGTGGTTTGCGATACCATCCCGAAGCTGAAAGACGCAATAGCAGGGGGAGACGTCGTCGAAGTTGATTTCGAAGATCCCGTAGCCGATAGTCTCGTAAAGGATCTCCACGCACTCGGCGGCGACGTAACAATATCCACTGAGGGAAACCAGTTGAGGGCAAAAGTCTCGAAGGCCGAAGACTGGGTTCCAAAGATGACATCAGCAAGCTATATCGCGGGCGCGAAGATCGCCTCGATAAGAATAACCGAACCATCACTCGACGACGTCTTCCTTCACTTTACCGGAAAGGCCTTGGCGGACGAAGAACCATGAACCGCGTCCTAACCCTCGCCGCGTACAACGTCAGAATACTACTCTCCGAGAGAACATGGTTCGTCCTTACCTGGGCTCTTTTTGGAGTACAGATCGCGGTTTATGGATCGCTCATGTCAACACTTGTCGACCCAACCAAGATTCACGGATACCTGCTCTACTACGCCATCGGACTGATGGTAATTACAGTCTTCAACGCAGGATCAGATGTTGGCCGACACTTCGTAGAACACGCCCACGAAGGCGAACTGCCATACTTCCTGTCACTCCCTGTATCCAGAGGAGGATTCCTCGTTGCCCAAGCGATCTACGGCGTGGTGAACACACTTCTCAAGGTCTTGCCGCCCCTTCTTGGTGTGCTCTGGTTTCTAGGGGACCTCACGCTGCAAGGCGTAGTCTTTGCAATGGTTTCCATGTTTCTACTTGGTCTCGGAATAACCGGGATAATGGTGTCCATGTCATTCATTGCGTTCAAGTCAGTCGATATTTACAGCGCATTCCTCGCCGGGCTCTCAGCCTTGATAGTCCGATTCAGCACCGTCTTCTATCCCCTGATATTCATGCCCAGCTTCTACCCTCAGATCTCAGTATTCAGCCCACTAACCTACGGGGCTGACTTAGCCAGGTGGTTCCTTGGTATCGATCCGAAATATCTGGGCGATCCAATTCTCGCAGCCGCAGTCGTAACAGCCGTAGCAATTGGAACTCTATCCCTAAGCGCGAGAATCGTCGATAAGGTCATCGAAGGCGTCAAAGCCGCTTGAGCCAGTTCCGACGTCTGGTTCGGATCGCACGAACAGACTTCTCGTATTTCTTCCGGACAAAATGGCTCATGGCAGTACTGATCAGCCTCAGCATCTCAGACATGCTTGTCGTCGGACTCGTTTACGGCCGAGTCATAACAACAAGCTTCGACGGTCTAACATACTTTCAATTTCTCGTCCCGGGAATAGTCGTGGTCGGACTGTTCTCGGCAGCCACTGACACAGGACGCAGGATATGGCTTGCACTAAGAGAAGGAGTGATGCAGTACTATCTCACGCTACCGATACGAACCGGTGGACTTGTCGGAGCCTACATCATCTCAGGCGGTCTCGGAGGAATAGTCTATTCCGGAACGCTACTAGTCATCGCATACGTCTCAGTCGCCACCATTGGAGGACTCGTGATTCCATTACAGGGACTGCTCTACGCACTAGTCCTAGTTCCGTTCCTCTTTGTGCTCGCAACAGGGATAGCTGGGCTTGCCGCGTTCTTTGCCAGCGTGTCACGCAGGGGAGAGATCTACTGGGTCTACGCCCAAGCATTGCAAGTTTCGATGGTCACCGTCAGCACCATATTTTATCCAGCGTCAACAATCTCAAAATACCTACCATCACAAGTTGCCATCATAGCCGAAAACAATCCTCTCAGCCTAGCTGCGAACGCCCTTCGCAACTCAGCGTTTGCAGGCAACCCTCTCGACCCAACAACCCTGACCAATCTCCTTGGAACGTCTCTCCTCTTCGCGTCGATGGGAGCAATCGCTTATTGGATAATTCTTAGGAACATCCGACTCAAGGGAAAGCCCTGAAGATATAGAGGCAACGAAAACCTGTTGAGTCGTAAATAGTAAGGCATAACCCGAATATAGAGTCCTCGTTGTTCTACAGGTGATCCTGTTGGCGTCTACCCAGCCATGGGACGTGGCCATTATTGGCGGTGGAATCCTCGGGACCTCGCTGTCATACTGGTTGGCCAACCAGTACGATGGCCGAATAGCGGTTATCGAGAAAGAGCAGCAAGTCGCCGTTCACACATCGAAGCGAAACACTGGAATAATTCACCGGCCCTTCTATCTAGATCCTGTAAAGCGCCGGGTCTTCGCGCGATCCTCTCAAGCAGCCTACGGAATGTGGAAGGCTTACGCGAAAGAACGAGGGCTCCCCTGGTCACCGGTCACAACTATCGAAGCCGCGACTCATGAGGCCGATGTCAAGCGGGTCGAAAAGTACTATCACTGGGGCCTGGAAAATGGAATGGGAGAAGACGAGCTCGAGATCCTCAGCGCGGAAGACGTTCGCAAATTAGAACCCCACGTCAAGTCTCACGGGGCAATATGGTCCAAGACTGATACCTCGGTCGACTACCCCTCCTTCACACGTTCATTACGCGGGGATGCTGAGAGGGAAGGAGTCCGTTTCATCTTCGGATTTGAAGTAAGATCGATCGAGATCAACAAGGAGCATCTGAGAATTATTCCGAAGAACGGTGGCGAACCGGTACAGGCCAAGTTCTTGATCAACTGCGCCGGGGGAAACTCGATGCGTATCGCGCACATGATGGACGTCGGTCAGGAATACGCGGACCTAAACTTCCGTGGCGAATACTGGGAGATAGGCGAACAATGGCGATACTTAGCGACGAGAAACATCTACACTGTAGCCCAGCATCCCGAGATGCCGTTCTTGGATCCCCACTGGATCTGCCGTGCCGACGGCAGGCGGGAGATAGGACCCAACGCCGTACCAGTTGCTGGACCCTATACCTACAAGGGATTCTTCAAGAATCCAGTCCAAGCGTTAGCCAAGCTCCTCGAGCCCCCGATGATGAACAAGGTGGCTCTGCTCTACAACAAAGATTTCCTAACCCTCGCGGGAGAGGAGTGGAAATCATCGATCTTCAAGTCGGAGATGGCGAGGAGAGCCCAGGAGTTTATTCCCGAGCTCAAGCTCGACTATCTCGTTAAGCCTGGCATCGCCGGGGTCCGGGCGCAGGCAATCGATCGTAATGGTAATTTCATCAAGGAAGCGATCGAGATCAAGGGTCCGATGTCTTACCACATCACCAACTACAACTCGCCCGGCGCGACCGGTTCACCGGCTTATGCTGCTTGGCTAGTTGAGAAGATAGGCAGCTCAGGCCTGTTGGATCTCAGAAAACGAACAACTGAGAGATCAAACGGAACATGGGACTACGACTCGATCACCGAGATGGTGAACGAGCGTGCTCCTGCTTAGGGAATAGAGTATCTGAAATTCTTCCAGATACCAGTAGCGCCTTGTCCATGAAGTGAAGTGCTACCTTTCTCGGGATCAGTAGGTCTGAGCGTGAAGAGGCCCCAGCCGATCATGATCTCCTTTGGAACAGCAGGAATGCTTTCTGTCTTGAAGAACAGCTTGCCGTCAACAAGCCATTCTGCCCTCTTCTTCTGAGCGTCTATTCGTACAGTGTAGTGGTGCATCATCTCGGGTCTAGTCCGGACGCCTGCGAAGGGCGACTCGATGATATGGGTGAAAGCAGCCTTCTCGTCCGTTACTCCAGGGATCAAAAGTCTCTCGTAGATTGCTCCGATCTTTTTCCCTGTCGTGATGAAGTCGAAAATCATTCCGGTAGCGAAGTCCATCAGGATCAGGCCAGCAAAGGCGTCTTGCAAATCATCAGCGTTGCTTCTGAAGGTCTCGGCTCCCATCTCAACCTCGAAAACAGTCATGCGATCGTGAGAGACTGGAAATGTCCGGGTGGACCCGTAGAGCTGTTTGGGATCGTCGAACATGTGGACCTTGTCATGTTTGCGAGTGAACGGATCAACGGTGAGCGCTATCCCGACATTCTTGGAACATATCCACGCCTTTTGCTCTTCCCAGAACCATTTCCGGACATTCACACTTTGGAACCTCTTGTTCCTTCCTTTCCCGGGGTACATTTTT
>CAYRXJ010000088.1:0-6169 GCA_964428235.1 uncultured Candidatus Bathyarchaeia archaeon
TCACGGAAAAGCGGCCGGCTAACTTCAAAGGGCGATAGTGTTGCCAGAGACTCTAATCGTAGAACATCACGATCAAGTTGGCAGGATCACTCTCAATCGACCTGCCGCGCTGAACGCGATTAACGACAAGATGGGCGAAGAACTCCTCGCCACTCTCAAAGACATGGACAAGAACGAGAACGTCCGATGCCTCGTAATCACAGGAGCAGGAAGGGCATTCTCTGCAGGAGAAGACGTTACAGGGCTGAAAGAACGATATGGTGGAGGACAACACCCGTCGTTAGGCGAACATCTCCGGAAGAAATACCATCCAATCATCACTCGAGTTCGTAGCATGGAAAAACCAGTCATCGCACGCCTGAATGGTATAGCAGCCGGAAGCGGCGCTAGCCTCGCCCTCTCTTGTGATCTGAGGATAGCATCCGAAGAAGCGGGACTCAAACAGGCCTTCATCGGAGTAGGACTCGTACCCGACTCAGGCAGCAGCTACTTTCTGACCCGAATGATCGGCCCGGGCAAAGCACTCGAATTGATCATGACAGGGAAGACAATCCCGGCAAAAGAAGCAGAACGACTAGGGCTCGTGACCAAGGTCGTACCAAGTGCAGAACTAGACAAGGAGACAGATGAGATCGCCTACAAGCTCGCCAACGGCCCAACCAAGGCCTTAGGCCTTTCCAAGAGAATTGTCAACCGAGTCGGCGGCCTCGATCTTGCAGAGGCTCTAGAATACGAGGCATACAGCCAGGAAATCGCTGGTCGAACCAGTGACCATCTCGAAGCAACACAGGCCTTTCTAGAAAAACGCCAGCCAAAATTCGTTGGAAAATAGGTTCTCGTACATTCGAGATTTCACGTTTAAGTAACAAGCAACGTCGAGCGCAGACTGAACGACAGTGCCGGGCAGGACCAAGAACACCCGTCCAAAGATCGATCTAAATATCTTCCCGGGAAACTGGAACGTAACTAACGACCGGATGTTCAAAGCCTTCGACCTTTCGTTCGCTCAAAACTGGAACCCGTCAACATTTGCTTGGGACGAGCTGGACCCGAAGAACTTCGACCCAAACGAACGTGTTGCCCAGGCATACTGGATGTCGAAACTCGCCCTTTTCGAGAAATCGGGCATCGGAGCATTCGGTTTCGGAGCAGTAAGGGCTGCCGAACTAAACATGGAGGACACGACAAAGAAGATGCTCGCATCGATCACGTATGACGAGTGCCGGCATGATGAGGTATGCCGTAGAGCCTGCGACAAGCTCTGTCCCAACTGGCCATATGGGTACAAGCCTCAATCTGACTTGGAATCCAGAGCCCTTCGAAACATTCAGGCGCTCTACGATGATGGGCGTCGATATTGGGAGGGATTTCTGAAGGCATGGCAATATCTTCCACCCGAGATCTTGTTCGCTGGTTTCTTCTTCGCTGAGATAGGCGCGGAAACAATATTCAATGCCATGCGTAAGACAAGCGAGCTAGGAATCTACCAGCAAACTTTCCAAAATATTACCAGGGACGAGACGCGCCATCTTGTAGCAACAATGGCCCTACTACGCGCGATGGCAGAGAAATTCACGGATGAGCAGAAGCTTACGATCACGCGTCAGATGAAGCAGGGATTCATCTTCCTATCGCCGCTTCTCTACCAACACAAGCCTGAATTCTGGCACCTGCCTGCAGACTTCGACAAGGTTGACCTGGAGATGGAGGAGCTTGCCAGAGACGCTGGACTAGGGGTTCTTACAATCGAGGAGAAGGTGAAATTCTGGAGGGAAGCGATAGAAAAGAAACGGTCCGAGATCGAGGAGATGGGAATCAAAGTCCCCGCAATACCCGAGCTAGGCGTTGAGGGCGAGGTCGTGCAGGTTAAGAAGAATGAGACAATAGCGACCAGCTTCTAGAGAGATGAATGATGACAAAGATCATAGTTCTTTTCGGACAACCAAAGGACCCGAAACTCTTCGATCAACAATACTGGAATGACCATGTGCCCATCGCGAAGGCGATGCCCGGGCTGAAGAAGTATACGGTCCACAAGATTACAGGTGCTCCTCGCGGAGAACCCGCGTATTATCAGGTCGTGGAGCTTGAGTTTGAAAACCCTGACGCTCTCAAGAAAGCTCTTGACAGTCCAGCTGGACGTGAGTCTGGCCGGCACGGTGTCAAGATAGCGACCGGCGGCATAACCTTCCTCTACGCGGAATCAAAAGAAGCTCTCTAACACGACTGCGGAAAACCTTCTTCTAATCAGACAAACGATCGGTCTAGCAACTCGGTTCTGAAACTAATGGGTCGTATCGGGATCATCGGGGTTGGTCATTCCAAGTTCGGAAAGCGGAGCGACGCCTCTCTCCGAGAGCTAGCGTTCGAAGCATACAGCGGCGCCCTCGATGATGCGGAAATGGATCCATCGAAAATCGATGGCTCGATCATTTGTTCCGCAACCCATTACGACAAGCAGAGATCTCCAGCAGGTGTCGTTGCAGAGTATCTTGGTCTAAACCCTCAGCCAACTTTCAACGTCGAGGCAGCATGCGCCTCAAGCGCTGTAGGGGTCCGGACCGGATGGGGTCTGGTGTCCTCCGGACTTCACGATGTCATGGCGATCGTAGGAGTCCAGAAGATGACTGAGCTCTCCAACGAAGAAATCCAGGAACTCATGGGCAGAGCCGGAGATGTCATGTGGGAATCACCTTTCGGTACAACTATGCCGGCATACTACGCGATGTACGCAACCGCTCACATGGCGAAATACGGGACAACCGAGGATCAGATGGCAATGGTCACCGTGAAGAATCGGAAATATGGGTCAAAGAACCCGAACGCAATGTTTCAGAAACCTGTCAGCTCCGAGGAAGTCCTGAAGTCTCGTCCAGTTGCGGCTCCACTCAAACTCTTCGACTGCTGTGCAAACGCGGACGGAGCGGCCTGCATCATAATCGGAAACGCAGTGAAAACACGGAAGCTAACCGACAAACCTGTATGGATCGCAGGACTTGGCCTGGCGTCCAGTCCCATGGGTTTAGCTGGCCGCAAGGGTCCGCTAACCAGCTTCGATGTTACACGGAGCGCTGCAAAGGCCGCTTACCAGATGTCAGGACTGACCGCCAGAGATGTTGACGTCGCGGAAGTACACGACTCGTTTTCCATAACCGAGATTCTGAACTACGAGGATCTAGGTTTCGCCAAACCCGGCGGCGGAACGCACCTCCTGGAAACCGGAGAAACAGAGCTTGGCGGGAAGATCCCAGTCAACATTGACGGCGGACTCATCTCGAAAGGCCATCCCGTAGGAGCAACAGGCGCATCGCAATTGTACGCGTTAACGAAGCAGTTGAGAGGCGAGGCCGGTTCAATCCAAGTTGATGGCGCGAAGATAGGACTTGCACAGAACATCGGAGGAATAGGAATGTACGCCGGTGTAACGATATTGAAGGCGTAGATGATGGGCTTCGAGAAATTCGGAAGGCATGGCTATGTCTCTCAGACAAAAGTCAATCCTCTTCTTTCATATCTTGAGAAAGGACAAGTTGCTGCCACCAAGTGCAAGAAATGCGGCAGGACCTACTTCCCGCCCAGAGCCGACTGCCTTGACTGTCGTCACTCAACAATCGAATGGATTGTTCTCGACGGCAAAAGCAGTCTTGTCACCTTCACGCAAGTCTTCTTCGCTCCGCCAGCGTTTCAGCCAGAGGCACCCTATTTTCTCGGGCTGGCGGAACTCAAGAACGGCCTACGCGTATTCGCACCCATCAGCCCAACACGACCGAAAGCGCAGCTGAAACCCGGGGCTGAGCTAGAACTGAGGGTCGCAAAGGGATCTGGCGAGAACCTCTACTATTGGCTCGAGTGAACAATCCCAAGCAATCCCCCGATCGAACAAGGGAGCCTCTATCTTATCGGGGCAGGCGGAGATCATCGCCGGCTGTACGATAGCCCAGTTTCATCGTCATTGGAGGCCGTCTCTTGTGTTCTGATTGAAGCCAACGGTTTCTAACCTTTCTAACGAGTTGTAGCGAATGTCCTGTCTCCCTTGCAACATCTTCAGGGGTCATCCATCTTTCCAGCCCCCAAAGGATCCTATCGATCTTGTCATAGCTTAGACCAAGCTCCTTCTCGGCGGTCTGACCGGGCCACAGCTCAGGACTCGAAGCCTTTGTCCGGATCCTATCTGGAATCCCGAGGTGTTTCGCTAGATCGCGAACTGATGTCTTGTAAAGATCGGCAAGGGGCATGATGTCGCAGGCTCCGTCTCCAAATTTTGTGAAATACCCAAGCATGACCTCGCTCTTGTCACCGGTTCCCACAACTAGACCGTTCTGGGAGTTCGCGAAATAGTAGAGGATCATTGCACGTACCCGAGCTTTGATATTACCCCAAGGAATGACTCTCGTCTTCTTTGGGTTCAGGGTCCTACGGCAAGTTTCCAAGAGAGGTGTGATATTGATGATTTTGAAACGGGTCTTGAGCTTGGCGGCAATGGCTTCTGCGTCCCTAATCGCTCGTTCACTTCGCGTGTCATCCTCTGGCAGGCATAGTGTAATCACCTTCAACCCTCCAACGGCTCTAGCGGAGAGAGCAGTTGTAACGCTGGAGTCCAGGCCCCCTGATAGTCCTACAACAAGATATTTCGCGCGGGATTCATCTAGGTGAGTTTTTAGGAACCGTTCTAGCCGGCTTGTTGTCTCTTGGGGATCCCGTATGGAGAAGGGATCGTCGCCGTATCTCGAGGACATAGTGTCCCCGATTATCTAGTGAAATAATAAGTCGAGAGTTTCCAGTTTAGCTTACGAGTCGAGAGTTTCGTTCTTCTGAGGCTAAGCCCTTGAAGAGTGGTAGCAAACGGTCCATGGTGACCCAGCGTTCGCCGGAGAAGGATGCCTCGCTCGCGGCTTCTTGGACTACGTTCTTGAGATCTCGTGGAGTAACAATGTACTGTTCGCGGACTGTGACTCCTCTTTCGGGTATGGATGCTTCATAGATCTGTTTCCTGCCTCTGATCGAGCGCCAGATTCCTTCGAAGGCTTCATCGGTCAGCCCGCCCTGATAGTTCGAGAGCGAGGGATCGAGCTCCACCTTTGAGCAGTAGAAGTCTAGGATCTTCTTGACCTCTTCCATCGTTCTGGGAGGAGGAACGTAGATTATCCGTTTGATACGATCCAGCAGAGCCATGTCTATCACGCTCGGATAGTTCGTTGCGAAAATCACGGCAACATTTCTGTTTACGTGGAAGCCTTCGCCGAGTTCGGTGAGAATCTGGTTAAGCATTCCCTGAACATCCCGTCCAGCATCGGTTGTCGCCTCCATTCTCGCTCGTCCAATTGCGTCGGCCTCATCGATGAAGAGAACTGTCGGAGCCGATTCTCGCGCGAGCTTGAAGACTTCTTTGACATTCTTCGCCGACTCCCCAAGCCACTTGGAGACTATCTCGTAACTCTCTATCTTTAGAAAGCTAGTGTCATTTCCTCGTTGTCCGATTGTTCCCGCGACCGCTTTTGCCATGTAGGTCTTTCCGGTCCCGGTCGGACCAAAGAGAAGGATTGATCCGGCTTCTTCCAGCATCCTCGTATCTCTGATTATTGCTTCGCGTCGGGCGCGGACTTGCGGGTCAAGTATCCACTCGACAGCTTGTCGCAAGCTGTGAAGCTCTTTTTGGAGGCCTACAACATCCTCGTAGAAGACCTTCGGTGATTTTTCTACCTGGTACTCCAGGAGTGAGCGTTCACGTATTCGTTCGATAATGTCAACGATTACTCCTTTGGTCGGGGAAAGAACCGCGTCAACCTCGGTCGTGACCTTGTCCTTTATCTCGGGGGGAATGCTAACTTGGAACGCTTGGCCGCCTGAGAGCCGAACCAGTGCCATGTCTCCTTTGACCTCCTCGATTGTCCCGATAGGACGCATCCCCTGTTTCAGCTCCTCCATCAGGTTGTGATATCGACGGAGCTCTGTCTGGAGGTACTCGATCTGGCGCTCCTTCCTGGTCAGTTCTCTTTCGAGGTCTAATGCAGGAGGATACTCTGGCGAGTTCTGCTCGGCCATGCAGCTTCCGACCTAACATAGCGGTTCCGGGAATAAATAGATATGGGCTTCCAAAGGTCTAGAAATGAGGCCATTCACGTAGTCAGCTTGTTGGATTCTCAATAGGTAATGATTTCAGAGAATCTCC
>CAYRXJ010000089.1:0-6157 GCA_964428235.1 uncultured Candidatus Bathyarchaeia archaeon
TGGCGCTTCTGTTCCTCTTCCATAAAGTCCATGGCGAGGGCTGTTCCTGCAAGAGATGGTGAGAGGAGTCCGGCGCCGGCCAGAAGGCTGTCGGTCATCGTTGTCTTACCGTGGTCCACGTGGGCGATGATGCCTATGTTGCGGATCTGGTCCTTGTTGGACACGATCTTCAGAATGTCCGCTGAACTCTTGAAACGGGGCAACGAAATTCTACCTTTCTAGCCTAAGAGAATCAGCGAAATCCAACAGTGGTCTATTATATATTGCGCCAGAATAGACCCAAGTCTGTTTTCAAAAACAGTGTTTTGTCGGAACATCACAATCCGTGAAATAGATTGGAGATCGATCACTGCAGCTTTCCTGACAATCTCTTGTACGACATCGAATCCAACACTTGGGTCGCCGCTAGAGAGAGTAGCGAGGTGACAATTGGGCTAACAAGTCTTCTGTCGGCGATTGCAGGAAAATTCAACAAGATCAACCTGCGATCCCCTGGGACGAGAGTCGAACGCGGAAATAGTCTTGGTACGCTTGAAAGTCTCAAGCTCGTAGCTCCCATTCCGTCTCCGATTTCCGGGACAGTATTAGCATCAAACGACGATATCGTTAGGCGACCCAAGATCGTTAACGACTCACCATACGAGAAGGGTTGGATTGCCAAGATGACCCCTCTCAGGCTTGAAGATGAAAGGCTGATGCTATCAAGCATAACCCAAGCTTCAACCGCATTCCGGAGAAGGATCAGCGAGTTTGGCGTACGGTGCTTCAAGGCTTTTCCTGACCATGAGATGTACGAGATCGGGACAGAGTGCTCAGCTGTCCTATTGCACTTAGGTGAACTTCTTCGGACAGTTCCCGTCGGAGATGCCGTGCACCTGGTTACTGACGATCCTACCTCGCACGTTGAGATGGTTCGTTGGACAGATCAAACGAGAAATGAACTTGCGGACTGGAGGAAGGAAAGGAATCTATTCCATTTCATTGTTCGGAAAAAACCCTGAGAGGCAGATCAGAAAAAAAAGGAAAGAGGAGGGGATATGGTTTCTGTGTCAGGCGGGTATGGGCTGCGCCGCTTGCGGGCTTGGTTTCTCGATGGGGTTTCGGACGAGGTTTCCCCATTCTGTCCATGAGCCGTCGTAGTTTCGAACGTTGGGATAGCCTAGAAGGTACTTCAGAACAAACCAAGTGAACGAGGACCGCTCGCCGATCCTGCAGTAGGTTACGATGTCTCGGTTTGCGGTGATACCTTTCTCCTCGTAGAGTTTCTTCAGATCGTCTGCGCTCTTGAATGTCCCGTCTTCTTTGACCGCTTGAGACCATGGAATGTTGATCGCTCCCGGAATGTGGCCTCCGCGCTGTGCGTGTTCAGTCGGGTATTCTGGTGGGGCTAAGACTTCGCCTGTGAACTCTTTGGGTCCGCGGACATCAACAAGCCTCACGTTTGGTTGCTGGTAAAGCCCAAGCGCTTGTTTGAAAAAGACCCGGACACTTTCATCTGGGCCTGATGCCTTGTATGTCGTGATTGGGAATGTTGGAGCGTCTTTTGTGAGGGGCTTGTCTTCGTCGATCCATTTCTTGCGTCCGCCGTTCAAGAGAACTACGTTCTTGACGCCGTAGTATTGGAGGTCCAAGAAGGCGTAGGCTGCAAACCAGTTGTTGAAGTCGCCGTACAGGACGATCTTGGTGTCTTGAGTGATCCCTGATCTCGCGAATAGTTGTTCTAGTTGTTGTTTGGATAGGATGTCTCTTTCGAGGGGGTGGTTGAGGTCCTTCTTCCAGTCGAAGAGGACTGCGCCGGGAATGTGTCCCAGCTGGTAGTTGGTTGATGGGTCGTAGTCGACCTCGACAACCCTTACTTTCGGGTCGTTGAGGTGTTCTTGGACCCAATCGCTGCTTACCAATAGTTCGGGATGTGCATATGACATACGTTATACCGTGCGCGCGGTATGACATACGTCATATTAATCACTTGCCATCCTATTCCCATCAGAATAATTCTACGAAAAAAACCGGTTAGGAAAAACGCCGTACTTAGATGGGGACTTCTATCATCAACTTCTCTAAAAGTTCCTTGTACCTGTTCCGAATAGTAACCTCTGTTACATTCGCGATCTCCGCGATCTCTCGCTGGGTCTTTCGCTCATTGGTCAAGACTGTAGCAATGTAAGTCGAGGCTGCAGCGATTCCTGCTGGTCCACGACCACTAGTCAGTTTCATCTGCCGAGCGATCTCAAGAATCCTAATTGCGATTCCTTCCGCTTTGCCTGATATTGTTAGCTTGTTGGAAAATCGCGCAGCGTAGTTTCGGTTCGCAGAAGGCGGCACGAACATTCCTAACTCCCGGAGCATGAACCGATAGCTGCGACCGATGTCTTTCTTGTTCAGCGTTGAAACGTTAGCAATCTCGTCCAGGGTCCGAGGAACACCGCATTGTCGGCATGACATGTAGATCGCTGCCGCGGTGACATTGTGGATGGATCTTCCGCGGATCAAGCGCCTCTTGATCGCGCGACGATAGATCACAGATGCAGTCTCAAGAATATTCTTTGGAAGCGACAATGCCGATGACAACTTGCTAAGCTCTGATAACGCGACCGCGAGATTCCTTTCTGTCGCGTCGGAGACTCTGACGCGACGTTGCCATTTGCGTAGTTTGTAAAGTTCGATTCGCTGGTCAGCGGAAACGCCCTTCGTCCCAGACGGGCGATCTCGCCAGTCGATGATGGTGGAGAGACCCTTATCGTGAATCGTGTAGGTCATCGGCGCGCCAGTGCGAGCGCGCTTGGCGCGTTGCTCATCGTCAAAGGCCCGCCACTCTGGTCTTGTGTCTGCAATCTTTTCTTGGACTACGTAACCGCAAGCCATGCATACAACTTCGGCGGCATCATAATCTCGCATCAACCTCGAGCCGCCGCACTCTGGACACAACCGTATTCTACGGGTGCTGGTTTCCGGAGAACGTTGGAGTGTTTGTCCTACTTCCTCAACCATTCCTTTCCTGTCTCCTACTTGTTCTCCAAAAGGTACAAGACTCGACCGGCGAGATCGTGAGCGTCACCCTCGGGTTTGACAGAGACGTATGGATTCTTCACAGGACCGAGCACATTATTGACAACACCGATCCTTTTGATCTTGTAGTCCACGACCTGTGATCGTTCTTGAGGAACCGGTGGTTTTTCGACTCGAATAATGAGATTGCCGCTCTTAGACATGTGCAGAACTTTGCCAAGCCGTCTTAATGCCGCACCTGGCACGCTCCAATGGAATGCGAAAACTCCCAAATCGCGTATATAAACATTGATTAAAAACAGGTCGTGGAGAAAGACTTCTAATTCAGCCCAGCCATTCTATTTTACAACTCAGGCTCGGCCCTTCCAAATTGATCCGCGAAGTCCAACTCTCTAACTTCATGTCATACAAGAACACAAGCATACCACTGCGATCGGGACTCAACCTGATCATCGGGCCTAACGGAGCTGGAAAGTCATCAATACTACTCGCAATATCGGTCGTACTAGGCCAAGCCTACACAGAACGAGCCAAGAAACTCAGCGAACTCATCCGCTGGAACGAACAAGAAGCCAGAGTGTCACTTTTACTCGACAACGAAGGACCCAAAGGAATTCGTCCATTTCCCCAAGCTAGATCTGACAAAGTTCTCCTGACTCGAGTTCTCAAACGGTCAGGCGATTATCACTATCTGCTCAACAATAAGCCTGTTAGCAAAACCAACCTCGTTGAAGGACTGTCCAAGATCGGACTGAACCCCGACAACATGCTGGTTATCATGCACCAGCTCATGGTCGGAAGATTTGGCTCAGTAAGCCCGGTCGAGAAACTTCTACTGTTAGAAGATGCAGTAGGGTTCGGTGCTTATCGTCGTGAGGTTCTCGAAGCCTCCAACCGTCTTCAGAAACTGACAACAGAACGCGAAGCCATGTCATCAGTTCTCGAGGGCACAAAGGAAACCTACCTTCACTGGCAGAGAGAATTCGAGAAATACGAGCTCAAACAGAAACTTGAAGATCAATACAGGGAACTCCAGAGAGAACTTATCTGGAGACGAATCCTCCGACGAGAAGCCTCACAGAAACGGGCCAAGGACCGCGTCTCGACCCTCCATAAGAAAATGGGCGAGACGAAGGACGAGTTTGAGATATCACACAAGCAGCACCAACAGGCTATAGCCGATCTGGAAAGACTATCAAAAGAACTCGAGGATATGCGAGAGGAACATCTGAAGCTTGAACACGGACGGGGTATGCGGGCCGGATCCCTCGAATGGATCACACGAGTCGAAGCGCTTCTTCGATTGCAGCAGAGTGCGCTAACCGCGTTTCAGCAGAGGGCCCAGGATGCTAGCCTAGCAAAGGAGACCGAGCAGCTAGGCGTTGAACTATCTAATCTAGCTACTCAACAGGAAAAAATCTCGTTCGCTGCAAAATCGGCGGACCAGGACTTCGCGAAAATCCGCGATGGAATAAGCGATCTAACCTCACAGGTCGGCAAGAACACGGACCAGCTTATTGAATCTAGGGTGAGGAAAGAAGTCAGCAACTTCAAACTCGCGCTGATGGAAGAAGAGATCCAGGAGTTGGAAACCCAGCTTCGCATTGGACAGGAAGAGATCGAGCCCCTCAGAACTCAAGCATCAGGGCTTGGTCCTGTCTTTGAGAGTCCGAGAGATCTGCAGCCGATTACTCTTGACATCGCTGCGGTTCAGGAACGGTTGCGTCCCCTCGCTCATCTCTCAGCCGATGTGGAAAAGATTTACAAGAACTACGGAGAGGTCTACGAGGATCTAAAGAAGAAGACTGAGGTTGTTGAACAGAACCGGTCTGAGGTTCTGGGTGAACTCAACCAGCGCTTTGATCGCTGGAAGATCGTAATGGACAAGCTTCTCGAAGAACTCTCAGAGAAATACAACTCTTTACTGTCCGAAGTAAACTCGACCGGACGAATCGTCATCAAAGCCTCAAAGAACATCGAAAAGGCAGGGCTCGAACTCTACGCCGGGTTCAAGGGAAACGAACCCGTCTCTCTTGATGGGCTAGCCCCAAGTGGTGGCGAACGAACCGTTGCTCTCATAGCGTTCTTGCTCTCTCTCCAGCAGTTCATCTCGTCACCCTTCCGTGCGATTGACGAGTTCGATGTTCACATGGACCCACGGAACCGTGAGACAGTCTCCAAGCTTATTCACGCGGCATCGAAATCCTCTGATTCGAGCCAGTACATCGCCATAACTCCAGGGCAAGTGACGATCCCAGGAGAGGACGATGTCCACGTTATCGTTGGGCATAACGTCGAGGGAAGTTCGATGACCCGGGAGCTAACACAACCTTGACAGAAAAAATGCGTAGATCTTCTGGAAAGAAGGAGTTGGAGGAGCTAATCCAGACATGTGTCTCGATTGAGAATCGCAGATTCAACCCGTTTCTCCTCGACATCTCTGAAGCACTCAGCATAATCAGGCGTCACTCCAAACAGCTCAAGACGCTTGACGATCACCTCCTGGACATGCGCGCGATCACAAGCGTAGCTCGAGTCGTCGGTTTACAAAGTGCACATCTCAGATTCCAATCCAGTAGCCTCTTCATAGATCCGGGAATGGTCAGACAGAAGCTTGATTCTCTATCGAGAGAGCAGCTAGCTGAATTCCTCCTACTCTCATGGCACCCAATAATAGAGCTCGAGCAGTTAACCCTGGATTCGACTAGAGAAGCCAAGGAATACTGGGACAACATGCTCTCCTTCTTCGACCGGAGGAAGAGACTACAGCTCGGACCCTTCGCAACTCCCGACGCAACAAACTACCAAGACCTCACAAAAATGCGAGTGCTCGAGGAGAAAGCATACACGAGGAAGATGCATGAGCTATGGAACGAGCTCAAAGAACAAGCCGGAGAAAAAGGAGTAGTCGACTACTGGGCATTCATCGGACAGTCTGACTTCGCCTCCACAGTCGCTCGCGCGCAACTCGTCAGTTTTCTTGTAAGCTACGGTTATGCCATCCTCGAGAGAAAAGGGACCAAGATGTCTCTCATCCCCAAAGCTCGGCCGGATCCTCATCTCGAAGGGTCGCCTCAAACCTTTCCAATTCACATTACAAAGGAGGTTCTCGTACGTATGAAGTAAAAAACCAAACAACCTTCAACCA
>CAYRXJ010000090.1:0-6149 GCA_964428235.1 uncultured Candidatus Bathyarchaeia archaeon
CGTGGGTTCGAATCCCACCCCCCGCACCAGATCACCCACACAATACCAAGAATCGGTGTTATCGACGGTCTGATGGCTCTTGATTTGATGAGGCGGATTCTCTGATTAGTGGGAGGACGGCAATTGCAGTTAGACTGTAGTTGACCACGTACAAGCTGACGCACAGCGGGCAGATCAGATGAATAACTGCAAGTTCAAGGTACCAGAGATATATCGTGAAGACGTTGCCGATCATCAACAAAGGTAACAGTATTTCGCTGTTTACTGATCGTTTCCCGAGCTTGCTGGTACCAAGTCCGATCGCAAAAACAGCTGGGAACCAGGCTAGGCCCGTAGCGTAGAAGGGTATTCCGAAGAGTGATGTGTATCCGCTTTGGTATACACCTGCGCATGTGATGTACTGGTTAATGTTGCAGCTGTTGAAGTTGAGTGTAAGATATTCATAGGCCGTGTAGATGGCGAGCCCTATTCCAATGGCCGCAGTTATCAAGAAGGCCGACGAGAGCCTTTCCAAGATGAACCCCTCAACGCTGAACCGCTTGCAACGAATAGCTTAGGCGAATTAGTTAAAGAACTCTTGATCGCCTGTATCCGCGCCCACGATGGTGGGTTGAGTTTAGCCGGCGCGGCCACTGGCAATCACATTGAAGCGGTGAAAGAGTCGTCGAGCCCAGTTGATGACCATGACTAGCACCAGGCTCGTGCGAAGCGTCGCTCAACTGGCTTAGGCACGATGACGGACGGACTCTCTTCTATCGAGTGAGACTACCTGTCCCCTGAGCACCTTACCAGGCCGATACCCAATTGATCGCGTAACTTTGGCTCAGGGTGTAAACAAGTGGTTTCAGAGGAATGACCGATACTTGGTCTGCTGGAATCTCGTACGCGACTTCGGTGAAGATTTCCTGACCGTTACGCAGAACTGTATTACCCATGTGGTTGGGTAAGCTGGTCGTTGCATTGGATGCCGAGTACGTCGCAGGGCCGATTGCTAAGAGAAACAGTGAGGGTGCGACGGTAAAATTGTTGTATCCGCAATTCATTATCAGAAGGGAGAAATCCACAAAAACATTGCCGATCTTGGGTGTGCCTATGGCAGTATCGTTCCGATTGACGAGAGCATGTTGGATGTCGATCGACTTTTCATCAGGAATCGGTGGGGTCGGAGGAGTCGGTTGTGTCGCTGATGGAGAGGGCTGATGAAGTAGGAACCATGTTGGTGCGCCAATCAGAACCGCGAGGGTTGCGAAGATGATAGCAATCGGAATCGAGCGGCGCATCACTCAGTGTGAGGGCTATTGAGATAATCTTTCATATAAAGGCCCTGAGTGAAGTGCCTCGGCAACCCGCCATGATTTGATCAGTCATGGGAAAGTGTCTAGAAAGAGTATCTGAAAGAGGGTGAGGGGCCGCTGATCGATGAAGGGTGCTACAGTGCCTGATATCGGCCAGAACGTGAGGATGCTTCATCGGGCGACGTGGGTTCTCCAAACGCTAGCACAAGGGCACCTGTAGTCGCTATAACCAACTAGGCTGACGAGGGCCTTTCCATGATGAGTCCATCACCGCACAGACGCCTGCGATGATAAGATCATGTGAGTCACCCAAAGAAGCATTGATCGCCTGGACTGGAGCTAACGAAAGTGGGTTGAGCTGAAGATTGCAGACATTGCTAGGTGCTGATCCATCTATCTTGCAGATCGCAGATATCAAGGTATTAGCACCTGCATCCACCGACTTTGCAACGCTCGTGTTGGGGTTGTTCAGTTGAGATCCGATCTGCGTCCAGTTGAGTCCCCCAAGAGCTGATGGTATGAATTGCGACCCTCCGTTGTATGTCACGTTGAAGTTGCCGACATCGACGAAGGGGATCGCTCCTTGCGGATCATATTGAGTTAGAAGATTCTGCTCTGCTTGTGTTGGTGATTGAAGTGGCGAGTGGTATCTGTCCTGCTCTTCAACGCTAACGAATGCAAGATATGGACTCGTGTACGATGCAGTTTTGAAAGAGAACGTCGCTGTGTCAGGATAGACCTCCGGAGAATCAGCCGAGAGCATGTAAGTCAGCCCGCTGAAGTTTCCGAACTTTGATAATGCCACGATAAGGCTCCATCTTTCCGCGGCACAGTATGGACAGTATTCCGCACCGATGTACAGAACCTCGGGTTTTGTCCCAGATGTGAGGAGAGGCCCAGATTCGGATGTCAAACGGGTCACTCCTCCAGAGCCAACAGTAACGAGCGTCGAACTGTTTACACCGGTCAGCTGATTTTGAACGGTCGTCGAAACAGGCTGGCCGATAAGCGCATTTGACGATGGACTGCGAGGAGTCAGGAAGATTATTCCGAGAACAACTGTTACGGCAAGTATTGCAACTATTCCTGTGGTTGCGAGGGTCCGTCTTCTTCGAGCCTTCTTCACGTCTCCGAGAATTTTCTGTTTTCTTGATTGGGACATGGCCTCACAGGAGGGTGTTGAACTACTACTTGAGGAAGAACCATTTATTCTCTAAGGCAAAGGTGACTGAATGGACCCCTCCAAACAAGAGGAATGAGATCACTCAGTCTTCGTAGTCGTTTCGCCCACGGAGGCTGTGGGCAGCCGTTTGACTTCCTTCCATGTTGCGACGACTACTGGAATGATTACCCCTATCATGAAGACTAGGATGATCAGGTTCCCAAAGTCGACTGGAATAACTTGTTGAAGTCCAATTCGGAAGAGAATGCCTGCAATGATGAAAATAATTCCTCCATAGAGCAGACTTCGAGCTCCAACTCTCGTTCCGAATTGTGCTATTCTCTCCGGACCCCACTTTTTCGCGATTTGGAGAACTCCACCGAACAATGTCCCGATTGCGAGTAGGATGATCAATGTCCCGAGTCCAAATGCTGCTCCCGGTGCGAACCCGAGATACGATGCTGGCATGGCGGGAACCGCGACCAAATAGATGAAAGTGGTGAACAGTCCGGTGTCGACTCCGAAGCCGGCGATGAATCCGTGGATTATGCACCAGTGAGTGGGAACTCTTCGTGATGCTCCTTTTTCATCGAAATGCGCACCTCCTCTCCTTCGCAGGAAGTGCGCCAGTGGATGCCAGGAAGGCAGTCTCTGGGAGAGGATCAAGTATCCGGCGATAGACATTGCGAGGCCGACGGCGATGTACACAATGGAGTTGAGTTCTTCATCGAATGCGAGATAGCTTGCTAGGGCGAAGTATACTAGTTGTGCCATTATTGCTCGTTGTGCGGTGAAAGCTGAGGCGAAGAATAGTCCGGATACCATTCCTCCTCGGCCGGTGGTTGTTCCAACGGAATAGCTGAATGTGATTGGCCAGGTGTGCTCGTCAGGGATTACGCCGTGTAGCATCCCGAGACCAAGAGCTCCAAGAAGGAGAGCAATCCATCCTGGAATCAGCGGAAACACTCTGCTAGTCCTTGCCAAGTGGCTATTAAGTATTTTCAGGAAATTAATAATGATAATATAAGCGAGCGGTGAAAGTTATTATCGGTTAGGAGAGTCATGAGTTGCCTATCGTAAGTGTATCGCTCCCCGACGAGCTAGTCGATTCAATGAACACGATTCAGGAGTCCCAAGGATTTGCCGGAAGGTCTGAAGTTGTTAGAGCGGCGATTCGTCTTCTCCTCTTGGATGCCCGAGAGAAGGCTTCTCTGGCGGGAAAGATCACTGCGATCCTAGTGGTGACTCATGACGAGTCGAACGAAGAACCGATTACACGATTGAAACACGCCTATGATGACATTGTTCGAACTCACATTCACAATAAGACTGGTCAGGACAACTGCTTCGAACTCTTCCTGTTAGAAGGAGAAGGAAAAAAAGTCGCTTCTATGACGAGTGCCTTTCAGAAAGAAAGAAAGTTGCGTAGCGTGAAGCTTCTCGTGGTCTAAGAATGGAATAATGCCGCGAAGTATATTACGAGTAGTCCAAGCACTATTGCGATCGCGATCCTGATTGGTTCTTTCGAATTAGTGGGTTGCGTATTGTCGTATAATGGTCCGGCGAGCCTTACAAGAGCGTAGATAGATGTTCCCGTGCCCAGTGCGTAGAAGAAACTGCTATCGTATGTCAGATAGTATCCGGTCGCCGCACCAATAAGAGAGGGTATTGTGAAAGTCAGACTCAACACCAAAAGGTCGCTGAGCCGAGCCCCGATGGTCTTTGCGTGGTCTCTAGCGTATAGAAGGTAGCAAGCCCCTATCATCATTGGCTCTAGGGCCTTGTGCAAGAGATATGCCACACCCCCGGTGACGCCGCCGAACGCATCAAGAAGAGAGGTGCTTGAAGTCAGAGCGGCCGTTCCTCCAAAAGCTGCCCCTTCACCGAAACCATGGATTCCGACAGCCGCCGCTGCTATCCAGGGAATTGCAAGCCCAAACTTTCCAACTGCAAGCTGCGGTGACAATATGTTGCGATTCCTATCCAAAATGAAGATCGCCAAGAGTCCGACTGCGAATAGTCCTGAGAGGGCGACTTGACCACCCCCGCCTGTGAATCCTGAGTTTACATCTAGACTTGCAGCACCGCTTATCGTATCAACAAAGAACCAGAGAAAAACACCAATCGCGAAAGCTGCAAGATACTTTGCTCTGACGAAGGTTCCTGAAAATATGATCAACAACAGTCCGAAGAAGGCCGGAATGAAAGTTGCGGCGGTCCAAGGGAGAAAGCTGTCCGGAAAGCCTAGCATGATCTGCGTGTTCATCTCGGAAATGTTTGTAAGAGTTTTGGCTCAAGCTGCGAACACAATGGCGTCGTCCGACTTGTTCAATGCACATTCGCTTGTTCGCGAGTTGAGCCACAATTTTCATAATCACTAAATGGTAGGCTCTCATATTCTGGCTCCTAAGTAGTGTCGCATCCATGGCACATGACCCGTTTTCCGAAACAAAGGGCAACCGCAACGTCAACGAACAGAGTCGATCGGGTGGGAGGTCCTCGCGAAAACGACTCACGCGAAGGATATTAGCCATAGCAGTTGTCGTAATCGGGGTCTCAGGATTCTTTACTGCAGCCTACGCGTTTCACCTTATTGGTCCTGCACCGATTGATTGTTGGGCTCGGCCATCGAATGTCCCATCGGGTGCTGCATACTTCGTGGTGGTAATGGGTGATAGCGGGATCAATGTGGGCTTCAATGGGAGTCGCTACCACAACGGGCCTTGGCCAATCATGAATGTCACTCTCGGACAAACTGTGTTCATCCATGTCATAAACAACGATACGGTTCAGTCACACGGCTTTGCTATTCAGCAATACTTCACTGGTTTTTCGATAAGTCCTAGATCCTGTGGTAATGTTACGCCCTTTACAGCGTTTCAGACTGGTTCATTCCTAGTTTACTGCTACATTTTCTGTACTATACATTCATTCATGCAGAACGGGCGTCTAAACATAAGTTGATGTGGAGATATCTAAGACTCTATGTTTAACGTCTCGGACGGGATGGTTCACGTACTTCTCGTATCGTTCTCAGCCTTAGTCTTTCTGATTTCATTTCGAGCACTGCTCAGCCGCCGCGACTCCAGATATCTGTTCCTATCCTTCGCCTTTGTCTTTCTCTTTCTAAGCCAGGTGGCGGAATTAGTCGAGACGATTTTCCTATCGAACCAGCTGATATTCATCCCGCTTACAGGGATCCATCTGTCGCATTTCTTGGATTTCCTCATGTTGTCGAGTTTCAGCCTAGCTCTGTTAGTTCCAAGAAGAGTTGGATTAGAGCGTGCAAGTGGACAATAAGATTAGAGTCAAGAGAATCGTTGCGCTCTCTCCTGGAATCCATCTGAGGGAGCTTCAACGAATCTTACAGATTTCTTTCAACTCCGTGCGATACCATGTTGCAAGGTTGATCGAAACAGGCGAGATAATGCGTGTTGAAGAGGGAGGCTACTCCAGGCTTTACCCGGCAGGCACGGACGATATGGAACGAACTCTCTTCTCTGTCATTCAGTCCGACACCAACCGCAAGATTCTAGCTGTCCTAGCGAATAGGGCAGAGATGTCGAACAGACAACTTTGTGAGTCAACGGGATTAGCCAAATCCACAATAAGCGAACATGTCTCAAGCCTTATTGGCCGACATTTGGTATCAAGCAGCTTGGCCGCCACCGGACTTGTGTATCGACTAGAAC